>JAXDKY010000392.1:0-3057 GCA_034666885.1 Chloroflexota bacterium | reverse complement strand
ACATCCCGCCGCTGGTGCTCGATGCGACCACGACGGCCGAGGACCGGACGTTCTGGGACAACGCCGGCGTCGACCCGGCTGCGCTGATCTCGGCCGTCGCCGAGAACGCGTCCGGCGCCCGGGAGCGCGGCGCCTCCACCATCACGCAGCAGCTCGTCCGCGCACGACTCCTCCCGGCGGACATCGTCGATGGTTCCGATCGGTACCTGCGCAAGGCCAAGGAGATCATCCAGGCCCTTCGCCTGACCGATGAATACCCGGGCACGGTCGGCAAGGAGCGGGTCATCACGGCGTACTTGAACGAGATCTATTACGGGCACGAGGCCTACGGCATCGCCGCCGCCGCCGACGTGTACTTCGGGGTCACGGACCTGACCAAACTGACCGCCGCGCAGGCAGCGTTGTTGGCCGGACTCCCCAAGGCGCCCTCGTCGCTCGACCCCTACCGGGCCGTCGTGAAGGACGACCAGGGTCGGCTCGTGGTGCCGCCGACGGCCGACGCGGTCGTCCGGCGCGACTGGATCCTGCAGGGACTCGCGACCGCCGGCCGCTGGACGAAGCTCGACCCTGCGACGCTGCAGGCCGCCCTCGCCGAGCCGGTCATCCTGGCGGGCGACCGCCCGGTCCAGATCCCCGGCGGCCACTTCACCTGGCAGGTCCGCCGCCAGCTGCAGGCGATCCTCGGCCCGGACGCGGACCTGAAGCGCGGCGGGTATCGGGTCATCACGACCCTTGACTGGAAGGCCCAGAAGCTCGCCGAACGATGGCTCGCGGCTGCCGCCATCGCGCCGAACCTGCCGCGCAACAAGGGCAACAAGCTGCTCGCGGCGCTCAAGATCCCGAGCGGCGACCGTCGCTGGATCACCGCGTTGCGCGGCAAGGACCTGCACAACGGGGCGCTCGTCGCGCTCGACTATCGGACCGGCGACGTGCTGGCCTACGCCGGCAGCGCCGGCTATGCCCGCGACGACATCGCGAGCAAGTCGTTCGAGCCAAAGTACGACGCGGCCGGGGATGGGGCGCGCCAGCCGGGCTCGGCCTGGAAGCCGATCCTGTACGCCGCCGCCTTCGACGCGAAGCGACTGACGCCGGGAAGCGTCCTGCTCGATGTCACGACCCAGTTCGATCGTGCCCAGGACTGGGCGCCGCGCGACGCCGACCAGCGTGAACGTGGGCCGGTGCTCGTGCGCAAGGCCCTGCAGTACTCCCTCAACATCCCGGCCATCCGTGCGCTGGAACGGGTCGGCAGCAAGCAGGTCGCCAAGACTGCCGAGGCGATGGGCATCCGGTTCGCTGGCGGCACCAAGGCGTTCCTGCAGGCGGGACTGGCGGGCGCGCTCGGGACGGTCGAGGTCCGGCCCCTCGACCTGACCTCGGCGTACGGGACCCTGGCCAACGGCGGCGTCCGGATCCCGCCCCGGATGGTCCTTGAGATCCGCAGCGCCGACGGGCGGGTCGTCTGGAAGGCGCCTCAGGTCGACGGCGAGCAAGCGGTGTCGCCACAGGCGGCGTTCCTCGTCACGGACATCCTGGCGGGCAACACCGACCCGAAGCAGAACGACATCTGGGCGGCCAAGCTCGCCCTGCGCAACGGCCCCGGCGGGGCCCGACGGCCGGCGGCGGCCAAGACCGGCACGACGAACGACGCGCGCGACCTCGGCACCTATGGCTTCCTGCCACCCGCGGCCGGCAAGGACGGCGTCGGCCTGGTCGTCGGGGTCTGGATGGGCAACAGCGATCATTCCTATCCGTCTGCAAGGGAGCCCGCGACCTCGCTGACGGCGGCTGCGCCCTTGTGGCATGCCTTCGTCCGTGACTACACGAAGGCCTGGAAGGTCACGAAGTTCGCGCGGCCCAAGGACGTGGTCGCGGCCAAGATCGATGCCTGGTCCGGTGGGCGCCCGGGCTCCTGGACCCGCGATACGAGGACGGAGTGGTTCATCCGCGGGACCCAGCCGGGTGCGAAGAAGGCGGTCGACAAGGACGGCCTCCTGTACCACGCCGGCTGCGGCGGGTGGATGGTCGACCCGGTCCAGGCCGAGCTCGGTCCGGCGACGTGGAAGGCGGACGTCCTGAACTGGCTGCAGCGAGCGCGTCGCGGCGTCGGGGTCAGCGGGCAGTACGACTCGGCCACGGCGTATTTCTGGAAGGAGAACTCGTGGGGCGGTCCGCTCTACGGGGCCTGTCACCGACCGAAGGCAGCGCCCCCCAAGGAGAAGGGCCACGGGCACGACAAGAAGGACAAGGGCGGTGGCGGGACGGTGCCGCCTCCGCCTCCGGGTCCGATCGCCACCCCTGCCCCGCCGCCGGCGGGCGGTTGACACGCTCGTGACGCCCGCCCCACGATCGGGCGAGCCATCACGCCGCAGCACCGCGCAACTCGACCCACGAGGCGTCCGCTACATGCGATCCGACATCGGCGACTGGATGATCCGGGGCATGGGCCTCGCCCTCGGGGCGTTGCTCGTCTACGGCCTCGTCCAGCTCGGGATCGCGGCTCGCAATGTCCTCTTGCTGTTGTTCGTATCGATCCTCCTGGCGTCCGCCCTCGAGCCGATGGTCGGCTGGCTCCGGCAGCGCCTGCGGATGGGTCGATCCGGGACGATCCTCGTGGTCTACCTCACGTTCTTCGTGGTGATGCTCGGCCTCGCTTTCGTCGTCCTTCCTGCCGCGATCAACCAGGGTCAGCGCATCCTGGCCTCGCTACCAGCAACCATCGACCAGGTGCGCGAGTGGGCGGCGCACCTGCGACCGGTGGCCCTGTCGAAGTCGATCACCGCGCTCGTGGACTCGGTCGGGGAGACGTTCGCGCCGGCGCCGCCGCCCGGGCCGGACGAGGTCGTGAAGGTGGGGACCGCGGTGGCCGAGGGCGCGGTCTTCCTGTTCACGATGCTCGCCGTCGTCTTCTTCTGGCTCGTCGAACATGCGCGGCTTCAGCGATATTCGCTGGCCTTCCTGCCGGCGACGCGGCGGGCCGGGGCCCGCCGCGCCTGGAACGAGATCGAGACGCGGCTCGGCCTGTGGGTCCGCGGGCAGCTGATCCTGATGGGCGCGATC
>JAXDKY010000391.1:0-7038 GCA_034666885.1 Chloroflexota bacterium | reverse complement strand
ACGCGGGGCCTCGTCGACGGCGCGCTGCCCGACGGCGTCGGCCTCCGTGACCTCGGGGAGCATCGGCTCAAGGACCTTCGAGCGCCGGAACGGCTGGCCCAGCTCGTGATCGACGGCCTCCCGAGCGATTTCCCGCCGCCGCGCTCGCTCGACGCCCGGCCGAACAACCTGCCGACCCAGCTCACGACATTCGTGGGCCGGGACAAGGAGCTCGCCGAAGCCGTCACCCTGCTCGGTGGGACCCGGCTGTTGAGCCTGACCGGCCCCGGCGGCACCGGCAAGACGCGCCTGTCGCTGCAGGTCGCGGCCGCGGCGGCCGACGACTTCCCCGACGGGATCTGGTTCGTGGCGCTGGAGCCCGTCCGCGACCCGGCGCTGGTGGCCCCGACCATCGCCCGCGTGCTCGGCGTGGCCGACAACCGCAACCGCCCGGCGATCGACACCCTTGCCGACCACGTCGGGGAGCAGCGGATGCTGCTCGTCCTCGACAACTTCGAGCAGGTCGTGGCCGCGGCGCCGGTCATCACCGACCTGCTTCGACGGTGCGCGAACCTCGTCGCACTCGCCACGACGCGCATCGCGCTGCGGGTCTCCGGGGAGCAGGAGTACGCGGTCCCCGGCCTGCCCGCGCCGCCCGACACGAGCCGCCTGTCGGAAGTCGACCGGCTGAACCTGCCGCGGGCCCTGCGGGAGTACGACCTCGACACCCTCAACCAGTTCGAATCGGTCCGGCTGTTCATCGCCCGCGCGTCGGCCGTGAAGGCCGGGTTCACGGTCACGAACGCGAACGCCCCGGCCGTTGCCGGGATCACGGCCCGCCTGCACGGCATGCCGCTGGCGATCGAGCTCGCGGCGGCTCGCATCAAGCTCCTGACGCCCGACCAGATCCTGGCCAGGCTCGAGCATCACCTCGCGTTGCTGACCGCGGGGTCGCGCGACCTGCCGGAACGACAGCAGACCCTGCGCGGCGCCATCGCCTGGAGCTACGACCTCCTCGACGACGGGGCGAAGCGCCTCGTCGACCGGCTGTCGGTGTTTCGTGGCGGTTGCGAGTTGGAGTTCGCCGAGGCCGTCTGCGGTCCGTCCGATGAGCTCGGGATCGACGTGTTCGAGGGCCTCGGGGCGCTGGTCGATCAGAGCCTCCTCCGGATCGACGACATGGGCGACGGCGAACCCCGCTTCGCGATGCTCGAGACGATCCGCGAATACGCGGCCGAGATGCTCGCCAAGGAGGGAGGGGCGGACGAGCTCGCAGCGCGCCACGCCCACGCGATGCTCGACCTCGCGGAGCGCGCGGCCCCGAACCTGTCGGGGACGGACCAGCGCAGCTGGATCGACCGCCTCGAGCGCGACCACGACAACCTGCGAGCGGCGCTCGAGTGGGCCACCGCCAAGCCCGAGCCGGAGGTCGCAGCCCGGCTGGGCTTCGCCCTGTGGCGGTTCTGGCAACAGCGCGGGTATCTCAACGAGGCGCGCCTGCGATTCGAAGCGATGGCCGCTCAGGGTTGGAAACTCGATCCGGTCCGTGCCGCCCGGTTCGCCGAGGGCTTCGGTGGCGTCGCCTACTGGCAGGCCGACCATCCGACCGCCGAACGGTGGTACCACGAGGCGCTCCAGATCTGGCGGGCCATCGGCGACAAGCGCGAGATCGCGAACGCGCTGTACAACGACGCCTACGCCGACATCCTGCCGCTGATGGGCCTGAGCGGGCAGGCCCTGACCGACATGCAGCGAGGGCCGAGGTACGAGGAGGGCCGACACAAGCTCGAGGAAGCGCTCGCCCTCTATCGCGAGGCCGGCGACAAGGCCGGCGAGGGCAACATCCTGTGGGCGCTGGGCAGCTACAACTACTTCACCGCGGCCGCCGCCCCGGCCGAGCACTGGTATCGCGAGGCCCTGGAACTCCACCGCGAGTCCGGTCAGCGGACGATGGAGGCGTGGTCGCTGCACATGCTCGCCCTGGTCCAGGTCGGGTATGGAGAGTTCGTCGAGTCCGCGGTCCATGCCCGCGAGGGACTCAAGATCTTCCACGAGGCGGGCGACGTCGCCGGGATCACGCTCGTCCTCGACGACCTGGCGTCGATCGCGGTGGGTGCGGGCGACTCCCCGCGAGCGGGACGGCTCTACGGCGCGGCCCGGAACCTGCAGGCCAAGAGCGGTACGGTGCTGGCGAACTACGTGGAAGAGACCTATACGACGTACAACGCGCCGTCGCCCAAGTCGGCGCTGAGTCCCGAAGACTTCGATCGCTACGTGGCGGAGGGGGCCTCGATGGGGCTCGACGAGGTCGTCGCCTACGCGCTGGACGAGGCCGGGCCGATCGCTTGACCGGGCTCAGGTGGAGGCAAGCACCCGTCGCGGTCGCCTCGGCTAGACTGGCGCTCCGATGACCGCCGAGCCCCGTCCTCCTGATCCGGTGCCGCCGGCGACATCGCCCGCCCGGGCGGGCGGCCTGCCGCCGGCGCGCGACAAGACCGGGATCCCCAAGAACCCCGGCCGGCGCGATCTCGGGATGAAGGTCTCGCTCCTCTTTCCGGACCGCGACATCGTCGAGAAGTTCTACGTCCCCGTCATCTACACGGCCTGCCGGACGTGCTACTCGGAAGAGGTCCCTGAGGAGATCTTCGAGAAGGCCGTGAGCGGCGGCTACGACCCGGCGAAGATGCAGAAGCTCATCTCGTCGGTCATCGAGTCGGGCCATGGCTCGACCATCGAGCACGTCGTCTTCACGTTCGCGATCACCGGAGTCTCGCGCACGCTGTCGCACCAGCTCGTCCGCCATCGCGCCGGGGTCGCCTTCGACCAGCAGAGCCAACGCTACGTGAAGTTCAAGGACCAGGCGACGATGCTGCCGCACTCGATCGCCGAGGGCGACCCGGCCCTGCGCGAGCGCTACGAGGCCCAGATCGAAGGCGCGCTCGGGCTGTACGGCGAGATGCTCGGCGCCGGCGTGCCGGGCGAGGACGCACGGTTCGTCTTCCCGAACGCGGCCCGCACCAATCTCGTGATGACGACGAACCTCCGGGCGCTGATTCACATGTCCGGCCTGCGGCTGTGCACCATGGCCCAGTGGGAGATCCGCCGACTGTTCCAGCTGGTCCGCCACGAGATCTTCAGCGTGTCCCCGTTCCTCGGCTCGTTCCTCGCCCCCAAGTGCGTTCCCCTGGGCTACTGCGACGAGTTCAAGAACCGCGACGAGCACTGCCCCATCCGCCCGCACAAGGACAACGTCCTGGGCGCCTGGGCCGAGAAGCAGGCGGCGGCCAAGGCGGCCGGCCGGGAGCTGCCGCAGGCGTGACGATCCAGCTTCAGTTCGACCGGATCCCGCCGGGCGTCGAGATCGGTCCCCACCGTCACGGGGTCGAGACCATCGTGTACCTCGCGGTCGGCGAGCTGGTGTTCGAACATGGCGAGGCGCTCGAGCGACGGGCGCTCGTCCGGGCGGGCGACGTGCTGTACGAGCCGCCGGCCGAGCACCACCTGGTGCGCAACGAGGGCTCGGTCGATGCCCTGGCATTGCTGGCGTCGGTGGACCCGGCGCCGCGCCAGGCCGGCGTCGTGTTCCGCCGCTGGGACGACGCTGACGAGCCGGTCCGGCGGGGCGACGCCGCTCCCGTCGTCGAGGCTGATGGGATCGCTCGTCGCCTCATCGTGCGGCCCGGTGACTTCGGGACGGCAACGTTCACCATCAGCGAGGTGGTCGTGGCGCCCGGCGCGTCCGACGCGTGGCATCGCCATCCGGGGGCGGAGCACGCGATCGTCGTGTTCGAGGGTCGCGGCGTGGTGACCGTCGACGACACCTCCGAGACGCTCGAGCCGCTGACCGGTATCCGCGTGGAGCCGGGCTTGACCCACCGAGTCGAGAACACCGGCCGCTTGCCACTGCGCTATTACGTGTGTTCGTCGCCGGGGACGGATCCGCTCGACGACCGAGAGACGGCCGAGGCGCCGCCTCGCCGGCTGGACGCCTAGCTCGAGCCGGTCAGGGCGCGGTCGGCCGCCCAGTCGCCCGGGACGATGCGCAGCTCGCGCTCGTCGGCGTCAGCGGCCAGGAACTCGAACAACCTGGTCCCCTCTTCCTCGAGTTCTGCCCGCTGCGCGCCCGACACCGGGACCGCGAGCTCGATGGTCATCGTCGCGCGGCCCTTGTCCCGGCGGATCCGCCACGCGCCGGAGATGAAGCCATCGATGAGCACGCCGCCCTTCCAGACGAGGTCCGGGACCTTGATCCGATCGACTAGGATGCGCGATCGGTCGTCGTGCGACAGGAAGATGTTGTCGTACTGCGGCAGGAAGCGGATCGGCGCGGGCACGTCCGGGTCGACCAGCAACCCGTCATGGACGTCGAACAGTTCGCGGCCGGTCTCGTCCCGAAAGGTGCGCAGGCGCGGCCGCAGCCGTTCCACCACCTCGCGCAGCCCGGTCAGCCAGGACCAGATCCGGATGTCGGACACGCTGGCCGGTCCGAAAGCCGCGAGGTAGCGCAGCACGGCGTCGTCCGCGGCCGTGTCCGTGCCGAGCGGCTTGCCGAGCCACGCTTGGACCGTCAGCGCCCGCGGGCCGCCCTTCTTGCCCCACAGGCCGCGCGGCGGCACCTGCACGATGGGGAGCAGGAAGCGTGACGCGTAGGCCAGGGAGTTGGCGGTCCGATCGGGCCAGCGGTCCGCCAGCGCAATCGCCAGCTGGGCCGTCGTCAGCGCTTCCTTATCGAGTAGCTCGCGTCCTGCGGCGACGACCTCCGCAAGATCCAGCCCGACCAGATCCTTGGCGAACGGGCTGCTTCGCCACGCGCGCTCCAGCACGTCCTGCAGGACCGGCCGCAACGCGAGGAAGTCGCGCTCGGTCATGAGGTGGAGGGTCGTGCGCAGCGTGCTGCCGCGGACGGCCCGGCGTTCCTCGATCAGCGTGCTCAGCTCGACGGGGTCGAAGCCCTCGATTCGGGTCCACAGCCCCACATAGGGGTCCAACGGCTCCTGCGCCTGCATCCCGACGAGATGCTCGATGACGGCCTCCGCCGGGCGCGAGACGCGCTCAAGGAGGAGCTGCCGGCCAAGGAGGGTTCGATTGAGGGCCCGACGGCTCAACATCGGAGCACTCGATGACGCTCTCAGACGCGGGCGCTTAGAGGTCAGCGAGGTCCACCAGGAAGCGCCGGATGACACGCGCCAGCCGCGGTCCCGCCTCGGCCCCCGATGCGAGGACCTCCTCGTGCGTCAGGGGCTCGCCCGTGTACCCGGCGCCGGCGTTCGTCACGAGCGAGACGCCGCACACCTCGAGGCCGATCCAGCGGGCCGCGATGCATTCAAGGACCGTGGACATCCCGACCGCGTGGCCACCGAGCCCGGCCAGCATGCGGACCTCGGCCGGGGTTTCGTAGGTCGGCCCGGTCAGGCCGACATAAACGCCCTCCTGGAACTCCACGCCCTCCTCGTCGGCGGCGGCGTGCAAACGCCGGCGGAGTCGGGGGCTCCAGGCGTCGGTGAGGTCCGGGAACCGTGGCCCCAGCTCGTCGGCGTTGGGTCCCGTCAGCGGGCTCCGCCCGGTGAGGTTGATGTGATCGGACATGACCATGAGGGTCCCCGGCCCGAACGACGGATCCAGGCCACCGGCGGCGTTGGTCAGGACGACGACCTTCGCCCCCAGCGCGCCGAACAGCAGCACCGGCTGGATGACCAGCCCGGGGTCGTTGCCCTCGTACAGGTGGAAGCGGCCCTGGAGCATGACCACCGATCGGCCTCCGAGTCGGCCGAGCAGCAGCCGTCCCGCGTGACCCGGTGCCGTGGCGGCGGGCCAGCCGGGGAGATCGGCGAACGGGATCGCGACGGCGTCCTCGAGATCGTCGGCCAGGCCGCCCAGGCCCGATCCCAGGACGATCCCCACCTCGGGGACGAGCAGTGTGCGCTCACGGACCGCGGCGAGGAGCGCGGCGATCCGGGCGGGCTGCTCGGCAGGTGGGATCGGGCGCGTCGGATCGACGGTCATCGACGGGTCGGGCGCGTCACGGACTTGGGGCCTCCAGGGAACGTCCAGCATAGGACGCCCGAGGCTCGGGAACTTCGTCCGCCCGACGGAAGTATCGACACCGGGATGCCGATCGCGTCCCGTCGGGCGTGGTCCCTCGGTCGGGCCGTGGTGAGACGGCACGAGGACTCGGGTAACGAAGCGCCCGAAGCGACCGGCGCAGAACGAAGGTCCTTGATGTGATCTCGGTTCCTCAGATCCTGTCGGCCCCTTCGGGCAAGACCTACGTTAGGCGGGCCGACCCGGGACGGTCAACGCGCTTATCCACGAACCGCGCCGAGCGGCCCGAACGCTGTCCACGAACCCCGTCCACCTGTGGATAACCCTGTGGACGACCCGGTCGCGGCGAGGTGATCGAGGGCGGCGTCAGCCCCCCATCGCGAACATCTCGACCTTCGGGAGGTCGGAGGTCGATCGCGAGCGCAATTCGGAATACCGGTCGTCGCGTGCGCGCCAGGCGTCGGACAGGAAGGCGACCAGCTCCTCGTGCGTCGAACCGTCGCGCAGCACCGCCCGGACGTCGCGGCCGGCGACCGCGAACAGGCACGTGTACAACTTCCCGTCCGCGGACAGGCGCGCCCGCGTGCAGTCCCGGCAGAAGGGGCGCGTGACGGACGAGATGATCCCGAACTCCCCGAGGCCGTCCAGGTACCGCCACCGACCGGCGACCTCGCCGCGGTAGCTCGGATCGGCAGGCTCGGCGGGCCAGACCGCGCCGACGGTGTCGATCAGCTCCTGGGCCGGCACGACCTCATCGAGCCGCCAGCCATTCGAGTGCCCGACGTCCATGTATTCGATGAAGCGCAGGGTCACGCCGGTCTCGCGCGCCCACTGGGCCATCGGCACGATCGACGATTCGTTCACGCCGCGCCGCACGACCATGTTGACCTTGACGGGCGTCAGTCCCGCCTCGATCGCGGCATCGACCCCGTCGAGGACGCGGGCGACCGGGAAGTCGACACCGTTCATGGCGCCGAACACCGCATCGTCGAGTGAGTCCAGGCTGACCGTGACCCG
>JAXDKY010000390.1:0-6844 GCA_034666885.1 Chloroflexota bacterium | reverse complement strand
AGGTCGTGGGTGGGTGCGGTGCCAGGGGAGGGGGCGCTGGGGGGGCGGCGGGGGGGGGGGGGGGGGGGCGGGGGGGGGGGGGGGGCGGGGGGGGGGGGGGGGGGGGGGGGGGGGGGGCGGGGCGGGGGTCGGGGCGGGGGTCGGAACCGGGGTCGGAACCGGGGTCGGCGCAGGCGTCGGCTGCGGGATGTTGCAACCGTTGTTGTAGATCGCCTGGCCCTCGGCGGTCCAATTCAGGCCGTCGTAGTGGAAATTGAGCGGTGCGTAGTCATACGGCGGGATGATGTCGCCCCATGCGACGGTGATGCCATCGAACCAAAGGGGTCCGACGTGACTGTTGTGGCCGCCCGACAACAAACCGCCGTCGGTGCCACTCGAGTTGATCGCCGGCGAGTTCACGACGTACGGACTGCTGTTGGAACCGGTTGCGTGGCAGATCGTGATCTCGGTCTTGTCACCGGCAAAGGCGACGGGGCTGAAGGCCGCAGCCACGAGGGTCGCCACGGCGAACCACCCGAGGCGGCGTGCGAGGCGCTGGCGGGATCGCGGGACTGTAGACATTTCGATGGTGCTCCCTAGGCCGAGGCTAGCCTGCCTCGATGTGACGGATGTCCCCGAGAAATGAGTGCTCGCTGTGACGAGGAAGCCGGATAGTTGCACGGCGAAGGGCCGCCGTCTAGTACCAATCTCCTACCCATTTACTGTTTGCAAGCGTGGAGGGTCCTATTTTCGGTGCGGCACGGCACCGACTCCCTGGCATCCGTGCTCGGCTCGATGACAGGGGCGCATCGATAGTCAATCGCGCGACATCGCGTGCCCACTGCGCCAAGGCGTCACAAACGACGACCGCCGGGCCTTTCGGCCCGACGGTCGTCGGTGTTCGGGTTCGGGCGGTGCGCCGGGGCGCACCTCGGGGGTCAGCGGAGGTCGCCGTCCCGACGGACCACGACTCGTGTCGGGGTTACCAGCAGGGCGGCTGACATCAGGCCGGCCATCGCGAGGAGGATGAGGCGCCAGCCGTCGCCGGCCGGAGCGCTCGGGCCGGGCGACAGCGTGTCGGTCGGCGGGAGCGTGATGCCGGGGCCGGGGGTGCCGGTGGCGCCACCGACCGCGCCGGTCGGCGCCGGGGTCCCGGCGATCGGGGTGTTCGCGACGAGCACGATCGTCCAGCTGAGGTTGGCGACGTTGCCGACGTTCTCCTCGCAGCTGATCTTGCCGAGCGCGTCCCAGATGCACGTGACCGAATCGTCGGTGTTGAGGTCGACGAGGATCGGATCGCTGCCGGTGAAGCCGGCCGGAACGACGCTCTCGACGATCCAGTACGAACCGGCCTCGAGCTGGTCCGTGTCAAGGAGACCGTCCGTCGTGGTCGCAGGCCCGAAGACCAGCTTGTCGCCCGGTTCGAAGGTCCCGTTGCCGTTGTCGAGATAGACATTGAAGGAGGCGCCGTCGAGCATCAGGTCATCGCTCGTGTCGGCGGTTCCGCGATCGTCGAACTTGGCGATCAGGATGCTGGCGGTATCGACGGGCACCGGCGTGGGCGCAGGCGTCGGAGCCGGTGTCGGGGCGGGGGTGGGAACAGGGGTCGGCGCCGGGGTCGGCGCAGGCGTCGGTACGGGCGTGGGAGCCGGGGTCGGCGCAGGCGTCGGTGCAGGCGTCGGTGCAGGCGTGGGCGCAGGCGTGGGTGCCGGCGTCGGCGCAGGCGTCGGCGCAGGAGTCGGTGCGGGCGTCGGCGCAGGCGTCGGCGCGGGGGTCGGCGCGGGCGTCGGAGCCGGCGTCGGTGCTGGCGTGGGCGCAGGCGTCGGTGCGGGCGTCGGAGCCGGCGTCGGCTGCGCGCTGCACGAGATCCCGTTCTGCTTCTGCGTGTTGATGAACGGATTACCGCCGTCGACCGATCCACCGAGGACCGCGTCGCCGGGGCACGGGCTTGCACTCAGGCCGAACAGCGACCAGGCGAACAGTTCGACGCCGTCGTTGGTGTCGTTCTGGCTCCAGGCGCCTTGGCCGTCGACGCAGGCGCGCACGACGACCGTGCCGTCGGTGCCGAAGCCGGCGGGCGGCTCGGACGTGTTCCAGTTGACCGTCAGGCCCGCAGCCGAGGTGGTCAGCCACACGAGTGGGCTGTCGGATCCGCTCTCGACGTTGTTGCAGGCGTTGTCGTTCTCGACCGGGGCCACGGCATCGGCCGCGAACACCGAAGCGGTCGCGCCGGGCGCGAACAGCGCCACGGACACGAGAGAAAGCACGACCAGCCATGACAGCCGTCGTGCGAGGCGCGAGCGCGCCCGAGATCCCGAGTAGAACATGTAGGTGGTCCCCGAACACAGAGGCGCAACGGCCTCGGATGGTTAAAATCCCTCGTCCCTGGTGGCTTTCCCCGAACGTCCGTTCACCAAGTGGAGAGGGCCTGATAGTCGCACGGCGCCTACGCCCCGGTCTAGTACCGTCGGGTGGCACGGAGTCCACCACACCGCCACTTGCCCAACCAGGGCCTCTGGATTGCGGTGCGCGGCTGCACCGAAACGGTACTGGCGAGCCTGGTACCGACGAGCCAGCCCCGCGCCGGTACGATTGGCGCCCGTTCGCCCAGGCCGACCGCAGGAGGACCGCCGACCTTGATCCCGCCGCCGCTTCGGAGCCAGGCCCGCGCCGCCATCGAGCGCGCATGGAACGCCGCGATCGAATCCGGCGCCCTGCCGGCGATCGACGACGACACCCGCCCGACGGTCGAGGTCGAGCGACCGGCCAAGCTCGAGCATGGCGATCTCGCGACGAACCTCGCCATGAAGCTGGCTCGCCCGTACCGGCGCTCGCCGCTGGAGCTCGCGACCCTCCTGGCGGCGAAGCTCGTCCGCGACGCCGGAGACGAGACGACCGGCTCGCCGATCGACGCCGTCGAGGTCGCCCCACCCGGCTTCCTCAACCTGCGCCTCAAGGCGGAGGCTCTCGCTGGGATCGTCGACGGGATCCTGGAGTCACCGGACGGCTGGGGCCAGGTCGCCCCGGTCGGTCCGCGCGCCGTCAACGTCGAGTTCGTCTCGGCCAACCCGACCGGACCGTTGACCATCGGGAACGCGCGCGGCGCGTTCATCGGCGACCTGTTGAGCCGCGTCCTCGAAGCGGGCGGGCAGCGGGTCACGCGCGAGTACTACTTCAACGATTCGGGCGGCCAGATCGACAACCTCGGCGCGTCCGTCGCCGCGCTGAAGCGCGGCGAGCCCGTCCCCGACGACGGCTACCAGGGCGACTACGTGGCCGACCTAGCGCAGAACGTTCCCGAGGACGTCTGGGCCGCCGCGACCGCCGACGGCGCCGACACCCGCGCCCTCCTCGGTCGCTGGGCCGCGACGCGCGTACGCGAAGGCATCGAGGCCAGTCTCGAGCGGCTCGGTGTCCACTTCGACGTCTGGACCAGCGAAGCCCGGCTGCACGACGAGGGCTGGGTCGACCGCGCGGTCGAGCGCCTCCGCGAGAACGGGCACGTGTACGAGGAGGACGGCGCCCTGTGGTTCCGCTCGACCGCCTTCGGGGACGACAAGGACCGCGTCATCTACCGGTCCGACGGCCGACCAACGTACTTCGCCGCGGACATCGGCTACGTCACGGAGAAGTTCAGCCGCGGGTTCGACCACCTCATATACATCTGGGGCGCCGACCACCACGGGACGGTGGCGCGGCTCCGGAATGCCGCGGCCGCGATGGGCTACGACCAGGAGGCCGTCCAGGTCCTGCTCTACTCGTGGGTCCGCTTCCTGCGCGAGTGGACCCCCGACGATGGCGAAGGCGAGCACGTCATCGAGGTCGGTGGTCGCCGGATGGTGATCATCTCGATGTCCAAGCGTGCCGGGGAATTCGTGACCCTGGACGACCTGCTGACCGAGGTCGGCGTCGATGCCGCGCGCTGGTTCTTCGCGTCGCGCAACGCCACCTCCGCGATCGACTTCGAGCCGGAGCGGATGCGCCACATCCGAGAGCTCGTCGAGCAACGGCGCGACCGCGACCGGGATGAGGACAACAAGATCGAGGGCATCGACCTCGGCGTCTACAACGTCCAGTACGCTCACGCGCGCGTCGCCAGCATCCTGCGCAAGGGCGCGGAGCAGGGGTTGGTCCCGGCAGCGAGCGTGCGGGGATCGCTCGCCTCGGGCCCCGAACGGGCGCTGGCCGGCGTGATCGTCCGGTTGCCCGAGGTCCTCGAGGACGCCGTCGTGGCGGAGGAGACGCACGGCATCACGGCCTACGCCATGGAGCTGGCCGGTGCCCTGCACGAGTTCTACCGCGACGCCCGCGTCCTGGATCCAGCGGAACCCGAGCGAACGGCGGCGCGGCTCGCGCTGGTCTCCGCCGCCCGCATCACCCTCGCCCGCACGCTCGGGTTGCTCGGGATCTCCGCGCCCGACTCGATGTAGATCTGGCGCTTGCTGTCAGATGGCGGACCCGTCAGCGACCGGGATAGCCCGCCGCCATGACCGCTTGCTCGAGGATGTCAGCGGCCGAGGCGAAGATGATCGTGATGTCCTGCCCGTCGGTGATGACCGTGCCCTGGTGGTCACCGTTCGTCACCGCATCCGCGGCCGCCTGCCGGAACGCTGCTGCATCGTCCGCCGTGTCCCAGGTCGAGTGCAGGACCACGGCCCATGCGTCGCTCGGGCCTTTGAGGACCGCGAGACGGTCGCCACCCCAACCGGCCGCGGCCGTTGCCGCATCGCTGGCGCTGATGCCCGACTCGCGCAACCAGACGCCAAGTTGGAACTCCCCGAACGTGTCCTGGATCGCCTCTGACCAGCCCTTGCCCATGTTCTTGGCGAGGGTCGCCGGGAGCTTGACTACCACCGGCTTCTCGCCGGCGCGGTATTTGTCCGGATGCAGGATCTGCTCCGTCGAGAGGGGCATGGCGTCGTACAGGGCGTCGACCGCCTTCCAGCTTCCGGACTGCTGGACCGGTAGGACGAACGCTTGTCCCGCGCTGTACGGGAAGAGCAGGCTCTCGACCAGGATCTGCGGCGTCCGGGCGAGGATGGCCAGCGCCTCGGGATCCGAGCCCGCGGCCTGCACGTCGGCGAACTCCGCCGCCGTCAGGTTCGCACCACCCCACATGGCCATCAGCAGCGTGGCGTCGCCCTCGTAGATCGCGGCCCGGGCGAGGGCCCGATCGGTCTCGTCGAGCAGCGCCTTCTGGTCCTTGAACACGCTGAAGTTGGCATCCTGGAGCGCGTGGTCGTATTCGTGGGCGAACGTGATCTTGTCGGCGCCGTTGAAGGAACCCGTCCGGGACACGACGTACAGGGTCTTGTCGGTCGGCCGATAGAAACCCGCGACCTGGCTGTCGATCAGGTCCAGGAACGTGTTGCGGAGCGATAGGTCCTCGGGCATCAACCCGAACGCCTTGTACAGGCGCTCATTGGCCGCGAGGTAGTCCGGCGGATTGTCCTCATCGAAGCTCTTGGCGTTGAAGGTCTTGAGCGCGGCCGCGTCGATGGTCTGGCGCTTGACGTTCGTCGGCGACAGGCCACGCACGGCGACGACCTGGGATTCGATGGTGTCGAAGAGCGCGTCGATGGCACCGCTCGGGAGCGGCGAGGCCGCCGCCGAAGCGGTCGGAGAGGAGGTCGGCGGAGCGCTCGTGGGGGTCGCCGTCGGGCTCGGCGTCACGGAGGCGGTGGGCGCGGAGTCACCGCAGGCCGCAGCGAACAACGCGGCCGCGGCGACGAGCGCCAACGGGCGCATGAAGGCGAAATGGGTCATGGGCGGGATTGTGACATGGGGTCGGTGGCGGTCCGATCCGGGGGTCGATGTCGCTTTCTTAATCGCTTGGCGGCTCGACCGTGAATCAGCGCGCCGTAGCGTAAGCCTTGGACAGAACCGAGAGGTTCCATCCTCCCTCCCTCGGACCGGGGGCGCCGATTGGGCAGGCGCCTCCGGTCTTCCTTTTGTCCGGCGTCAGACCTGCTTGCCGCGGGACTCGAGGAGGACCGTCGTGGTCTCGGTCGGGAGGCTCGTGGCGGTGACCGACAGCTTGGGCTGGACCAGGGGTTCGCCGCCCATCTCGTGGAAGAACCGCTTGAGGGCCTCGGCGCAATCGGCCTCATCGTCGCAGAGGGGCATCGGGACCACGATCCTGGGATCCAGCTGAGCCACGAGCGCCGCGGCATCCGTCGGGCTGAGCGCGCCGCCGAGCGGCACGCAGACGATGTCGACCGAGCCGATGTCGCCGAGCTTCTCCTCCGACAGGAGGTGGCCGATGTCGCCCAGGTGGATCGTGTGCACGCCGTCGATCTCGACCGCGAACGACACGCCCTTGCCATTCGTGGCGCCACGCGCCCCGTCGCGGTAGGTGCGGACGCCGGTCATGAGCACGTCCTTGACCTCGTACTCGCCGGGGCCATCGAGCACGAAGGCGTCCTCCAGGCTCGAGGGCAGTCGCGTCTTGCCGTCGCGGGACGGCTTGCCCTTGGCCTTGGGCAGCGGCGTGTCATCGGGATGGCTGAAGGTGACGATGTCAGCGGTGATGCCCCGACCGGTCGGACCGACGACCGCCTGATAGGGATCTGCCACGACGACCGCGTCCTTGCCCCGCAGCCGGATGCAGGTCCGGCCGTACCACGTCACTTCCATGCGGCTCGATTCTCGCACAGCGGCCTGCACCGCGGATCATCTGGCCCGCGGCGGACCGCGCGTGCTCGCGTCACGGGCGCTCCAGCACGACGCGACCGCGCTTGATGACGGTCCGCACGAGGTCCGCGCCGGGGAAGTACGGGATCTGGGCGGTGGTGGGGACGCGCCAGATCACGACGTCCGCGGCCTTGCCCGCTTCGAGCGATCCGATCTCGTCTTCGAGGCCCAG
>JAXDKY010000389.1:0-3952 GCA_034666885.1 Chloroflexota bacterium | reverse complement strand
TCGGAGATCCTCGTCGGCTCGATCGAAGGCTTCGTCGAGTCGTTCGGACTGAGTGCGTTCTTCGTCGGCGTCGTGCTCGTGCCGACGATCGGCAACCTCGCGGAGCACCTCGTCGCGGTCCAGCTCGCCGCGAAGAACAAGATGGAATTCGCGATGGCCGTGAGCTACGGCTCCAGCCTGCAGGTCGCGCTCTTCGTCGCCCCGGTGCTCGTGATCCTCGGAGCGCTCATGGGCCACCCGATGGACCTCGTGTTCACCCCGCTCGAAGTCGCGGCCGTCGGCGCCGCGGTGGGTATCAGCGCGCTCATCGCCCTCGACGGCGAGTCGAACTGGCTCGAAGGCGCGCTCCTGATGATCGTCTACGTGATCCTGGCGGTGTCGTTCTTCGAGTTCCGCTGAGAGGCGGCGACGACGCGGGAGGGGACACGCGCCGTCGCCGCGGGAATGAGCGGACCGGTCAGGCCGCCGCCTCGGCTCCCTCCTCGTCGTCGGGGTCGTCCGGGTCGTCCGTGACGATCGCCTCGGCGCCTTCGGGGATGGGCTCGTCCGGCGGCGCGTCCCCGAACTTCTCGGCCTGGGCCACGAGCGCGTCCGCGGACTGCTGCGCCTCGTAGTCCTTCTTCCGTCGACCCGACAGCATCTCGACGTGACTGGCCACGACTTCGGTCTTCCAGTGCCGCTGGCCCTTGTCGTCGTCCCAGGAGCGCGTCTGCAGCCGCCCCTCGATGGCGACCTGCTGGCCCTTCCCGAGATACGTCCCGGCGATCTCCGCCAGACGATCCCAGGTGACCACGGGGTGGTACTCGGCCTTCTCGCGGCCGCCCCCGATGAACTCGTTGCTTGCCACGGTGAACGTCGTGACGTTCTTGCCCGAGGCGAGGCTGCGCATCTCCGGGTCGCGGGTCAGGCGCCCCGTGAGCAGGACCTTGTTCACGGTCCGATCTCCTTCCCGGTCGGCCGGATGCTCCGGTCCCGACCTGCGTACGAACGGCGGGTCCATTCGGCGGCGGGGATGGGTCGCCGGCCCCGGCGGACGGGCCCGGCGGAGGGTCGCGTTCGGCGGTACGGCGTTCGGCGGGGCGATCGTTTCGGCGGGGCCGGCATGACCGGCGGGCAATGACGACCCTAGCAGCGGGTCCTCACCGCGGCCGCAACCGCGGCTTCACCAGGACTTATCGCAGGCGGGAATGGGATCGGCCCCGACAATGTCGGGGCCGATCGAGCCTTCTCAGTGGTGACGGTTTGGGTTTGGCGGCAGCGGCGTGTGGTTCGGGTTGCAGAAGAATCCCGGATTGGCCACGTGCGGGTCGGCGTTACCGGCCTTGACGTCCTGCCCGTACGACTGTGCTTGCGTGTCGGTGGGACCCTCGCCCGCGGTCCGGTCATTCAGCCCGGAGAACGAACACCACGACCTGCCCTGGTTCTGGTCGATGTTCTTACCGCTTCCCGTGACTTCCCCAGCGAGCACGGCACCGGCACTCAGGGTCAGGACCAGACCGGCCGCTGAGACCGCCAGTCCGAGTCTCCTCATGCGTCGATACGCCATCAGCGAACACCTCCTTCGGCTGAGGTCGGTCTCGCCATTGGCATGTCAGCACGAGTCGGGCGACCGGTCATTGGGACGCCGTGCCGCGGAACTCCCCCGTGGCTCCTGCCACCTCTCCGTGAGGCGACATGATGGCGACGGGGCGTGGCTTGTCCAGAGGGTCCAGGCGAGTCTGTGGTGTCAGGACGCAACGACCTTGGCCGGGCGGTACCGATCCGATCAGCGAACGGGATGCCAAACTCTTCGGCATGGGACGACCGGGTGCCGTGATGCGCGACCGGCCACGTAGGTCAGGACCTCGCCGCCGCCCGACGAGGATCAGCTCGTGGCGGACTCCGAGCGTCCAGCGTGGGTCGATCCCGGCCCCGGAAGCGAGGTCACCGGGTTGCCGCCAGGGGCCGGCTCGAGGCGACGACGGGCAGTTCGTGATTCGGTCGTCGCGCCGGTGAGGCCAAGGCCGCCGTCCGGGCCCATCGTCTCTGATGCGGCCGCAACCTCATCCGTAGACCGGCGGCGGCGTGTCGGACGTCCCGGCACCGCGTTCGGCACCATGATCGCCGGGCCGTTGTAGGCACCGTTCGCCGCGATCAGGGCCAGCACCGCGGGATCCGGGATCGGCGCCTCGTTCGAATAGAGGTCGCAGAAATTCTCGACCAGCTCGGGATCGAACTGCGTCCCCGCGTGCCGCCGCAATTCGGCGATAGCGGCCTCATGCGAGATAGCTCGCTTGTAGGGTCGGTCGTGGATCATCGCGTCGTACGCGTCGGCGACGGCGACGATCCGGGCACCGAGCGGGATCTCGTTGGCTCGAAGGCCGTAGGGATAGCCGTGGCCGGCGAATCGCTCGTGGTGGTGCAGGATGATCGGCACGGCATCCTTGAGCGCCGCGGCCTGCTCGAGGATGACCTGGCCGATGCGCGGATGCTGGACGACGGTTCGCCACTCGGCCGAGGTGAGCGCGGACGGCTTGTCGAGGATCTCCTGGGGCACCGCGACCTTCCCCACGTCATGGAGGAGCGCGGCGATCCGGATGCGCTCGATGTCGGCGTCAGGCAGCTGCAGTTGCTTCGCCATCGAGACCACGATCGTCGCGATCAGCGCGGATGGCTGGCCGCGATAGTGGGGGAGCGGCAACAGCGTGGACGTCAATGCGGCCGTCGCGGCATCGCGCGCCTGCTGCCCGACCTGCACCGCCCGCGCTCGACCCGCGGCCGAGATCGGGGCACGTGGCACGCGGTTGTCGTCGTCGGGCTCGGCGAAGATGTAGGTCTGGTTCCGACCGAGCGACTTGGCCGAGTACATCGCGGCGTCAGCGTCGCGGATCAGGGCTTCCATCCGGAGCTTCGTCCCGATACCACCGGCGATGCCGATGGAGATCGTTACGGAGATATGCGAACCACCCTCGACCGGGAAGCGCTGGCGCTGCACCAGGGTACGCAGCTTCTCGCTCAGGACCGCCCCTTCTTCGACGTCGGTCTCGGTCAGGATCATCATGAATTCCTCGCCGCCGTAGCGACCGATCTTGTCGGTCGCGCGCAGGTTCACCCCGAGGGTCTGGGCGACCCCGCGGAGGACGACATCGCCGACTGCGTGGCCGTACGTGTCGTTGACGGCCTTGAAGTGATCGATGTCCACGAACGCGACCGAAAGCGGCCGTTCGTAACGCGTCGCTCGGACGACCTCGGAGAAGAGCTCGGACAGCAGTGCCTGTCGATTGGCGACGCCGGTCAGGCGGTCGATCGTTGCCCGGTCGTGGGTGTCGGCGAGGGCGCCGGCGATCTCGTTGACCGCGGTGGCAAGGCGGCCCTCGAGCCCGGGTCGGGCGCCGACCTGGATCGTGAAATCACCAGCAGCGATGTGCTCGGCGGCCTTGACCAGCCGTGCGAAGCGGTACCGGAAATGGGCTCCGACGACCAGGGCCGTCAGGGACACGCCGATGGCCCCAGCCGTGATGGCGGCCATGATGGAGCGGATACCGTCATCGATCCACTGACCAAGCGCATCCGGGGCAACAAGGGACAGGATCCCGATCGCGACCGGAGCCGCGAGCGCCAGGATCCCGAGCAGGCGCATCACGTCTGAAGGGTACCGGCGGGCCTCCGGGCGCCGGACACCCCGGAGGTACCCCACCCGGGGGCCGGAAGTACCGTTTCGGGAACAAGTTCCGGTTCGTCCGGCTCCCGAACGCACCGGCCGTGGGACCCGACCCGGCTGCTATACTCCGGCCGTCCTCGACCGCAGCGGGACTCCCCGTGAACCAGGAGGTCAAGCGATCGCGCGTGAAGGGCGCTTCGGCCGTCCCGTGAGGCGGACGAGCGACCACGGTCCCGCGATCCGTCGAAGCGTCGGCGGCGCGAAACGGGAGATTTCCATCCGGGTCCCGGGGCACGAGCCCAGGGGCCTTTT
>JAXDKY010000388.1:0-9042 GCA_034666885.1 Chloroflexota bacterium | reverse complement strand
GACCGGTCGAACGCCGGCTTTGGGCTCGATCATCGCCGATCGGGCGATGACCGCCCCGGCCTGACCGGCCCCGAACAGGAGCGTGCGGATCCGCTGCTCACCGCCGAGCTCCGCGTATCGCCGACGCCGCCAATCCGAGGCGGCGCGGATGAGGAACCGGCCCCCGCCGATCAGCGCGACGCTGAGGACGAGCTCGATGGCCCAGAAGGATGGCCCGAGCAGGGTTCCGCGGAACACGAGCCATACGCCGACCGCGAGCGCGAGGGCCGCGAGTGAGCCAAGGCCGGCGGCCACGAGAACCTGGCCAAGCTCGCCGACACTGGCGAAGCGCCAGTCGCGGCGGTACATGCCCGCGCGGATGTTGACGAACGGCCGAACCACGAGCGGCGCGAGCGCCATCGGCATGAACGCCTGGAGGTCCGCGGGACTGAGGATCCGCTCGTAGCGGATGGCCAGCGCGGCGTAGGTCGCGAACGCGATCGCGAGGACGTCGAACGCCGCCAGGTGGCGGCCGCGGAGATGCTGCTGACCAAGGCGCAGGACGTGGTCAACCACATCGATCGGGCGTGTTGCGACCGAATATCTCATCCGCGCAGGACGCGCAGAATCATGCTGCTCGACGTCAGCACTGTTCGACTCCCCCAGAGTGCCCAGACCCGGTGGGCCCCCGCCCAAAGATAAAAATGGATGGGTCTGCGAGCCCAACAATAGGTCGAATGCCCTATCGGTACCAGTACTCGCCGACCCTCGCGGGGTCATTACGGTGCGTGCTGGCACCGCTTATCCGCGGCGGCCCAGGTGGCCACTCGTGAGCCGCCGATCCTAGTGGCGGGCCGGCGCCTCCGCGGGGCGTGTCGCTGGCCACGCGACCGCTGGTTCAGCGATCGGTTCGGAGACGTGGACGGCCCATTCCTCGCGCTCGACTTCCCGGACGAGGAGTTCGCTCGCGACCATGCGGAAGTCCGCGGCACCGGTCCCCTCCGGTGCGTAGCGCGTGATCGGCAACTGGAACGATGGCGCCTCGGCGAGGCTGATCGCCTCGCGGACCACGACGTCGAAGACCAGCCCGTCGAAGCGCTCTCGGAGCCGCTGGACGACGTCCCGCGCATGCCGTGTCCGGTTGGCTCGGCTCGCGATGACCCCGGCCAGCGTGAGGTTCGGGTTGAGGCGCTCCCGCACGGAGTCCATCGTCCCGATCAGGCTGGCGATGCCCGACAGCGCGAGGACCCGGGTCTCGACCGGGACCACGACGTACGGCGCGACCGCCAGGGGAGCGACGGCCAGCGAGCTGTGCGACGGCGGGCAGTCGATGAGCACGAAATCCCACATCGCCGGTAGTCGCTCGAGCGTCCGGATGATGCCCAGGGCGATGGCGGTCTCCTGGCGACGGTCGGCCGCGACGAGGTAGTAGGTCGCGGGAACGAGTTCGACGCCCGGCGCGGTGGTGGGGCTGACGAGGGACGTCACGTCGCTATGGACCAGGTACGCGTCCAGGACCGCGCGCTCGCCGAGCGGCAGCCCCAGCCATTGGGTGGCCGACCCCTGCGGGTCGAGGTCCACCACGAGCACGCGACGGCCGAGCTCAGCAAGAGCCGCCGCGAGATTGACCGTCGTGGTCGTCTTCGCGCTGCCGCCCTTGTGGTTCGTGATCGCGATGAGCTTCAACCCGGCCGCCTCGTCTTCTCGACCTCCAGGTCGTTGACGATGCCTCGTGACGCGATCCGGCCCGCCGGGGCAGCCGATGTCGACCGCAGCGGATCCTGGCCGATCGTAGTTTGCTCGGTCCCGGGCACCTCGTTCGAGACCGGCCGCCAGGGCCGCTCAGCGGCGGGCCGCGCCTGGTAGGCCGGCGGCGCGGGTGGGGCCATGACGGGTGCCGGCGGCGCGCCGGTCAAACGCGTCTGCGGCCAGACGTTCTCGACCAGGAACGCGATGGTGCTGGTGAGGAAGAGCGCGATCGCCGCACCGAGGATGATCCGCACCGGCAGCCCGGGCCCGTCGCGCTCGGTCGGCGGGGTCGCGGGATCGACGACCGTCAGCTCGACCTGGAGGCCCTGCGTCGGATCGAGGCCGGTCGGCTGCGCATAGGAGCGCAGCTCGGAGCCGATCGCGTTCGCCAGGGAGGCCGCCCGCTGGGCATCCTGATCCAGGACGCTGATCGTGAGCAGACTCGTCCCGACCGGCACGCGGGTCGTGACGGCTCGAGCGAGCACGTCGATCGCGACCTCGGCCCCGGTCCGTCGGATGACGCGATCCAGGATGGGCCGGGTCGTCGCCAGCTCGGCGAAGGTCGGGGTAAGACCCTGCGCGACTTGCAGGTCGCCGTTGGTGATCCCGGTGCTCTTGGGGATCGGCGACACCAGCAGCGTGACGCTCGCGGCATAGCCGGGCGGGGCGGCCGTGCCCAGCCCGAACGCGATCACGGCCCCGAGCAGCGTGCCGCCCAGGATGAACCAGAACCAGGTCCGGGCCGTGGACCGAAGTCGTCGCGACGTAGTCAAGCGTTCTCCCCAAGGCGCCCCTGGACGGTCGTCAGGGCGCACACCGTATCACTCGTATCCAAGTCCGGCAGCGGGGACCAGTACCTCGGCTGAGCGACGGCCGCGAGCGAAACGTCAGCGCGAGCCGACGGCCCCACTGAGGTCGGCGCTGGCCGCTCGGCGCCCCCGCCGGTCGGGCGTGCGGCCGAGATTCTCGACGATCGAAGCGAGGCAGATCGCGACCAGCAGGCCGATGACCGCGCCCAGCCCGACCTGCGGCAGGGTGTCCAGCCTCGGTGCCTCGATCGGGTTGTCGGCGGTATCGACGACCGACAGGGCGAACCGAAGGGCCGACGTCTCCTCGAGGTTCGCGGAGAACGTCACCAGCTCTGCCGCGATCGCGTTGGCCAGCGTCGTCGCCGCGGCCGGATCCCGATCCGTCACCGAGATCTCGATGAGGCTGGTGCCGGCCGGCACGTTCGTCCGGAGGCTGTCCGACAGGGTCGGTAGGTCGATGTTCGAGCCGGCGGCGACGATCGAGCGCTGGAGCAAGGGCGTGGCCCTTGCAACTTCGGCCAGGGTCGCGGCGACCGCGCGGGCGGTATCCACGTCGGCCAGCGTGAGGTCCGCCACGTTGGTCCGCGGGCTGACGACCAGCGTCGCCTTGCCGATGTAGTGGGGCGGCGTGTTCAGCGCCACCAGCAGGCTGACGGCGGCGCCCAGGACGGCGCTCAGGATCAGCAAGCCGAGCCAGGTGCGGGTGGTCGCGGCGAGGCTCTGAAGGGTCAGCCCAAGGCTCCTTGAACGTTCGGATGGGTCAGCGGACCCATCATCGCACGGGCTGCCAGACCGACCCGACCGCGGGTCCTTCTACCGACCGCGAGTCCTTCTAGTGGAGGCTGTCGTTTGCCAGGGTGACGCCGGGCGGAGTCGAGCCTTGGGCGCTCGAGAAGCCGGCGATCCCGGAACCGCTCGAGGTGATGTTGGCGAACAGGATGCCGCTGCCACCGATGGATTCGTAGCGCACGGCGTAGGCAAGTGCGCCGCGGATATCCACCGCGTCGAAGGTGATGTCGTGGAGTGCCGGCTTCCAGAGGATGATGGCCTGCTGGGTGCCCACCACGTGCAGCCGACGGACCGTGACGTCCGTGGCGGCCGGGTTGGCATCGTCGCCGTGATCGAAGTGGACGGCACTGGCCAGGAAGCCTCCACCGTCCACCGTCAGGTCCTCGATCAGGATGTCGTGCGGCCCGACCCCGGCGGCGTGGGCGATGTACACGCCGTGGTCCCACGTGCTGCCGCCCGAAGTCGTGGCCCGACCGGTGCACGACGCCAGGATCGTGAAGTTGCGCAGCGTCAGGTGGTGCGGCGTCCGTCGCGGCAGGTAGCCGCCGACCTCGACGATGCCCGAATCGTGCGCGCCCATGTTGGCGAAGGTGAAGCCATCCCACGTCTGGTCGTGGGCACCGTCCTCGAAGCTGAGCGCGCTGTAGCCCGAGGCGCCGGCACCATCGAGGATCACCCGGCCGGGCGTCGCGGCTCGCACGACGATCGGGCGCGTTCGAGCGGCGAACTGCCCGCCGATCCACAGCGAATCGGCCGCCTCGTCGTTGGATGGACTGACGTGATACGTCCCGTCAGCTACGACGATCTCGTCGACGCTGTCATCGGCGAGCGCTGTCTTGAGGTCCGGGATCGACGCGACCGTCACGGTCTTGAGGGCCGTCGAGGCGGGCGCCGGTCGGCGGACGTAGGCGGTCGAGGTGCGGAGCCAGCCGGCGATCGATCGATTGAAGCCCGATCTCGATCGATTCGGATCGGTGCGCCCGCTGGCTCCGGTCGTCCGCGAGGACGCGAACGTCGTCGCGTGTCCGTGATACGTCGGTGCGGCGCGCCAGATGGCCGACAGGGAAGCCGTTCGCTTGAAGACCGCCCGGATGTAGTAGGCGGGCACGGATCGGTTGGATTCCGCGATGACGGCCGATGCGCCGGCGGCCAGGAAACCAGCCGCGTAGTTGTCCACCCGGCGCCGGGCGACCGAGAGGGTCGGCTCCGAGCGGCCGGGAGCGCTGTTCCCCGACGCATAGGTCAGGTGATCGAGGATGACGAGCGCCTTCGGGGCGAGGCGCGTGGTCTGGATGTACCACTCGCCGTACGCGCGGGCCGTGGTGTTGTTGGCCCCCGACACGGGATTGAGGAGGAAGCCGTTCTGGCTCGAGGTCAGCAGGCTCGAACTGTTCGGTGACGGGAAGCCCAGGCCACGGCCGTAGTAGACGACGATCGACGCCCCGCTGATGGCCGCCTTGACGCGGGCCCACGTGGCGTACGGGCTGTAGACCTTCACGACGTTGGCGGTGTAGCGGCGTGCCTCGCGCGCCGCCGCGTTCGCCCAGGTGCGGTTCGTGGCGGTCGCGCTCCCCGCCGGGCCGACGATGATCGCGACCTTCGGCCCGGATGCCGCCGAGGCGGGAGCGGGATCGGCCAGGCCGACCCCGCACGTCAGCAGCGCGACAAGGATGAGTGCCGCTGGGAGGCGCCAGCCGGGCACGTGGCCCGGCCGTCCCCCGGCGACGCTCGATCGAGCCATCTCAGTGAAGGCTGTCATTGACGAAGGTGACGTTGGCGGGTGCTGGGCCCTGGTTGCTCGCGAAGCCCTGGACCCCGGAACCGGTCGAGGTGATGTTGGCGAAGGTGATGCCGGTGGCGCCGACCGCCTCGTAGCGGACCGCGTAGGCGAGCGCGCCGGTGATGTCGGCGGTATCGATCGTCCAGTTCCTGAACGCCGGGTACCAGAGGATGATCGCCTGCTGGGTCTTGACGACGTGCAGCCGGCGGACGGTGACGTTCCACGACGGCGGATTGAGGGCGTCGCCGTGATCGCCGTGGATGGCGCTGGCCAGGAAGCCTGAGCCATCGACCGAGATGTCTTCGGCCAGGAGGTCGTGCGGGCCCACGCCAACGGCATGGGCGAAGTAGATGGCGTGCTCGGTGGTGTTACCGGACGAGGTCGTCGCCCGTCCGCGGCAGGTCCCGAGGATCCTGATGTTGCGGATGGTCAGATGGTGGACGGTTCGCCGGGGCATGTAGCCGCCGAACTCGATGATCCCGGACTGATTGGCGGTCATGTTGGCGAAGTTGAAGCCGTCCCAGGTCTGGTCGTGAGCGCCGTCCTCGAAGGACAGGCCGCCGTAGCCGGAGGCTCCGCTGCCGTCGAACGTCACGCCACCGATGGTCGCGGCGCGGACGGTGATGGGACGGGTGCGGTTGGCGTAGGCATTGCCACCGATCCACAGCGAATCGGCGAGGGTCTGGTTCGACGGGCTAACGTGGTAGGTGCCGTTCGCGACGACGATCTCGTCGACCGTGTTGTCAGCCAGGGCGGTCTTGAGCGCCGCGATCGAGGCCACGAAGATGGTCCTGGATCCGGACGGGGGGGTCGGCGCGGGGGTCGCCGTCGGCGCGGCCGTCGGGAGAGGGGTCGGGGTCGGCGCGGCCGTCGGGATCGCGGTCGGACCGGCGGTCGGTGCCGGGGTGGCGGTGGGGGCCGCCGTCGGTGCTGCGGTCGGTGCCGGGGTCGCGGTCGGGGCGGCCGTCGGAGCGGCGGTCGTTGCCGGGGTCGCGGTGGGCCGAGCCGTTGGCGCCGGGGTGGGCGTCGGGGCGGCGGTCGGGGCCGGCGTCGGGTCGGGCGGCGTGGCCAACGTGAAGACGGTCGAAGCCAGGGGCGCGCCTTCGACGATCGCGTTCTTCTCGAAGGCGACCGCGGCCAGCGTATGGGGCCCGGCGCCCTTGGCCGGGATCTTGATCGTGACCTTGAATACGCCGCGCCCGTTGACGGGGGCGTTCGGCAGGTCGGTCATGGAGCCATCCCAGGTGATCTGGACGCGCTTGCCGGTAAAGCCGGCTCCCTTGATCGTGACGGAGGTGCCGGCGGGCCCATCGGAGGGCGAGAGCGACAGGGACGCGGCAGGCACGTCGGACGCGAAGGTCGACGTGAATGGCAGCATCAGCGCCCCGGAGACGATGATCATCGTGGCCGTCGCGGCCAGGTCACGCCATCGGGTGCTGCGGCGCTCCGGCGGGGGTGTATCAGAGACCCACTGAGTCCCATTCCAGAATGCCAATGTGGTGCTCCATTCGGCGACCCGGCTGACTCAGGGAGTCCCGTGGCTTTGCGGCCCCGCCTCGCGACGGGTGTGCCTGTTCGTGGCGGCCCAACCTGAAGGGCGGTCTGCCAATGGGTGCATCGAACCCGCGTGACGGCGGGTCGAGAGCTCCTCTGGGAAGGATCAACTGGACCCTATCCCGTGGCGTCGGAGATGCCAATGACGAGGTTGTTCCCGGTCGCGGGGGCATAAGTACGGGCGGTCCGTGGCCCCCTATGGGAGGCAGGCTGGGGTCTGGTGCGGTTAGCGGAAAAGCGCCCGCTGCACCGCGCTGCAACCCCGGCGAGCTACGTGCCGCTCGCCGGCTTGACCAGTCCGCCGATGCCCGCCGACAAGGCGATCGATGGCCGCCAACCGAGGCCGCGAAGGCGCGCGGCCGAGATCGCGGAGTGCGTGACATCGCCGGGGCGGCGCGGGCCGGACACGCGACCCAGCGGTCGCCCGACCGCCCGCTCGACCACGTCGGCCAGCCCGGCGATCGTGATGCGTCGGCCGCTGGCGAGGTTCCACGTGTCGCTGGCGACGTCGGGTCGGCTCAGGCGCCAGAGGGCCTCCACGACATCGGTCACGTGGATGAAGTCGCGGGTCTGGGAGCCGTCGCCATGGACCATCAGCGGCTCGCCCCGAGCGGCCTGATCGATGAAGGACGCGACGACGGCGCCTTCGAGGCCGGCGGCCTGGCGCGGACCGTAGATGTTCGACGGCCGCGCGATCGCATACGGGATCCCCGCCATCTCCACGTGGCCTTCCGCCGCCAGCTTGTGGATGCCGTAGTAGGAGGTCGGCGCGGGGAGCGTCCGCTCGGTCGCCGGTCGTATCGTTTCGCCGTACACCGCGCCACCTGACGAGACGAACACGAGCCGACGGGCGTCCGTCGCGCGGGCGGCGACCCCCACCCGATGGGTCCCCACGACGTTGACGGCAAGGTCGCGCAGCGGCTCCCGAACCGAGATCGAGACGCTCGCCTGCGCCGCGAGATGGAACACGACGGTCGGGCGCCAGGCGCGAAAGACGCGATGGAGGTCGTCGCTCGCGACATCGACCTGCTCCAGACGCGCCCCCCTCGCGAGATTCCCGGCCTTGCCAGTCGACAGGTCGTCGAGAACAAGGACGTCTTGGCCCTCCGCCAGGAGCCGATCGACGAGATGGCTGCCGACGAAACCGGCGCCCCCGGTGACGATGGGCCGGGGCCGGGCGGCGGCTCGGGAACGACCGCTCGAGGCCGTCACGCCGGCCGCCCCGATCGCCGCGCGATCATGCCGATCCGCCTTGAGCGGCGCGGTAGTAGTCGACGAGGCGGGCGGCGTTGCGGTCGACGTCGTACGCATCGACGACGAGTTCACCGAGTCGGCCGGCCGCCGCCGCAGCCCCGTCGCGATCGGCCAGGAAGCCGGTCAGCGCCGTCGCGATCGCATCGGCCGAGATGTCGGGCAGGATCGTCCCTCGATCGTGGCCGAGGAGCTCCGGGATGCCACCGACGTCGCTCGCGATCACCGGCACGCCGAGAGAGCCCGCCTCGACGATGACGGTCGGGAGTCCTTCGGTGTACGACGGGAGGACGAGGACGTCCGCCGCGGACAGGTAGTGAACGACGTCCTGGTGCGGTCGGGCCCCGACGTACGAGAGGCGTCCTTGCGCGCGCGGGTCGCCGCTGCCGTAGCCCGCCTCCTGGCCGCTCCCGACGAACACGCCGAGGAACGGGTCGCCCAGGCCGAGGAGCGCGTCGGCCAGTTCGCGGATCCCCTTGGTCCGTTTCAGGTTGCCCACGAACAGCACGACGACGCGATCGTCGGGCAGCCCGAGCAGCCGTCGGGCCTCCGCGCGCGGGAGCGCTGACGCCCGGAGGGCTCGATGGTCGCTGCCGAGGGGCAGGTGGACGGCGGGGACGCCGGTGACCTCGCGCACCCGATCCGCCAGCGTGGCGCTGACGGCGATGACGGCGCTGGCTTGGCTCACGGCCGCCCGGAGGTCCGCGAGGCGTTCCGGGTGCTCATCGGGCCAGGAGTTCATGTCGCTGCCATGGAAGGTGAGGATGAACGGCAGGTGTGCCCGTCGAGCGAGTCGCCAGGCGGCGAGGCCCGTAGTCGCGAAGTGCCCGTGGATGACCTGCGCGCCGGACCAGGTCTTGCGCGATCGCCAGGCCGCCCTCGCGATGAGGCGGTCCGGGCGCGCCCACGTGGGTTCGCCCGGGGCGTTCGGATAGCGAGGGCGCACGACCGTGATATCGCCGTCATCGGCGACCGCTGGCGCGTCAGCGTGGAGTCGCCAGCGTGGGCGCAGCAGCGGCAGCGGCCAGGGTGCCCAGGGCGTCGGGGCGCACACCGTCACGACTCTTCCGAGGCGAGCCACGGCGCGCGCCTGGGTACGGTAGAAGACCCCGACGGCGGGCTCGTCGCTCC
>JAXDKY010000387.1:0-5334 GCA_034666885.1 Chloroflexota bacterium | reverse complement strand
AGTTCGACGACCCGGTGATCCTCGACCTGGCCGGCGACAAGAGCTTCTGCTACGAGCTGGCCGCCGGGCTCGGTGTGCCGACACCGGAGCCGCAGACGTTCGGTCGCGCTGAGCTCGGGCGCGTGCTTCGGCAGCTCCCGCTCGATCGAGGGCCCTACGTCGTCAAGCCGGCGAAGGGCACCGGCTCCGGCGTCGGCGTGTCGGTCGACGTGCGCTCGCGCTTCGAGCTGGCGAACGCCCTGGCCCTCGCCTCCGTCCATTCGCGGCGGGTCATCGTCGAGCGCCTGGTCGCCGCCGAGACGGTCCGACTCCTGTTCCTCGATGGCGCGATGATCCATGCCGTTCGGCGGACCGGCGTGCGAGTCGAGGGCGACGGCAACGCGACCATCGGCGAGCTGCTGGGCCGCTCGGAGCCGCAGCCCATCGCGGTCGATCGGTTCGTGCGCGAGACGCTGGCCCAGCAGGGTCGCTCCCTCGACGACGTCCTGCCGGCCGGCGCCAGCTCGGTCGTCCGCTGGCTCCCCGCCGACATCGATTCCAGCCGCGAGCGTCGCACGATCTACGACGAGGATGTCACTCATCTGATCGGCCAAACCCTCGTCAGCGAGGTGGCGCCACTGATGGCGGCGCTGGGCAGCCGCTTCGCGGGCGTCGATCTCCTCACCAACGACCCGAGCCGGACGCTCGCTGAGTCGGGCGGCGTATTCCTCGAGATCAACACGACACCCGGGATGCACCACCACTGCCCGATCGGGGAGCGGTGCACCGTGGCGGAGACCGTCCTTGGGCGGCTGCTCGGGCGGGAGGCGTCATGACGCCCGAAGTTCGCGTGCGTCCGCTCGGGACCGACTCGACCGGCCTTCGACCGTTGGATCCGCCGCTGTCGACGGCAGCCTGGTACGGGGATCCGGCCCTCCGGCTCGCCTTCCCGGAGGACTGGACCGTGGTCGTCCACGAGCCGGACCTGCCGCCGCCGCTCAGCCGCGACGAGATGGTCGCCCATCTGCGCGATCCGGTCGGGGCGGCGACGCTGGCCGTCGTCGCGGCGGGGGCACGACGGGTGGCGATCATCGTCGACGACCTGACCCGGCCGACCCCGGCGGAGGTCGTGCTGCCGCTCCTCCTCGACGAACTGGCGACCGCTGGGATCGAACGCGAGCAGGTGACCATCGTGATCGCCGCGGGTACCCACGGTCCCCCGCCGCTCGACGCGATGCGGCGAAAGGTCGGCGCCGCCGCGGAGGGTTGCCGGCTGGTCGCGCACGACGACCTGGCCGACTGCCCGAAGGTCGGCGTCAGCCGGATGGGAACGCCCGTGTTCGTGGACCCGGAGATCCTGGCGGCGGACCTCGTGCTCGGTCTGGGCGGGGTCTATCCGCAGCACTCGACCGGCTTCGGCGGCGGCAGCAAGCTGGCGATCGGCGTCCTCGGTCGAGCCACCATCACGCGGCTCCACTTCGGCCACGAGAGCATGGAGGGCCGCTACGACGTGGCCAACGACTTCCGTGCCGACCTGGCCGAGATCGCGGCCATGATCGGCCTGCGCTGGACGGTCATGGTGCACGTGAACGCCCGGCGCGAGATCGTCCGGCTAGTGTCGGGGGATCCGGAGCAGGCCTATCCGGCGGCCGCGGCCTTCTCTCGTGAACGGTTCGCCGCCCCGCTGCCGGCGGATGCCGACGTGGTCATCGCCAATGCCTACCCGATGGACATCTCCGCGACGTTCATGCGCAGCAAGGGGGTCATCCCCCTCCTGCACGCGCGGCCCGGCGCGTCCCGGCTCTTGCTGGCCGCGTGCCCCGAAGGACTGGGACATCACGGGCTCTTTCCGCTCCAGGCACCGACCGGGATCGCCCGCCTGCGGCGGCGCATCGAGATGACCCGCGCTCGTGGCTGGCCCGAAGTCGTGCGGCTGGCCCGCGCGGTCGTGCGACGGCCGTTCCGTGCCCGCTCGCGGGCCGCGGCGACGACCACACCGCCCCCGCGCCGGCTGCCGATCCTGATGTACCAGACCATCGATCCGCCGACGCCGTTGCCTGCCCAGCTGCCCGGCATGCAGGTCGTCGAGACGTGGTCGGCCGTCCTGGACACGATCCGAGCGCAGCAGCAGGGGAAAGGCGGCCTTCGCGTCGTCGTCTATGCGTGCGCCCCACTGCAGGTCTTCGAGGACTAGCGAGGAAGCTTCCGGGCCGGATCCTACCCCTGGGCCCACGGGCGACATGGCACAGATAGCGAGGACACCATCCAGGCGAACACGGGCCGACCGAAGATGAAGAAGGTCGCCAGAGACGTTTTCGGGCTGGGGTTCGCGGTGTCGAGGGGCCTGATCCCACTGATGGCGCGCCGCCACATCGTGGCCTGGGTCGGTCGGCACGAGGCGTTGCCGTATCGGGAGCAGCTCGCGATCGAGCTGTTGCGCGATTTCGCCGAGCGCGACCCGAACGCGTACCACCGATTCCTGTGGGCCCGACACCTCGCGTATGCCCAGACCTTCCAGGCGGAACGGCGCTTCGGCGCGGAACGGATCCATCAGTCGCGACGCATGCTCTTCGACGACCTTCGGGCGTTCCTTCAGCAGCAGGGCATCGACCCGGAGGCGGACATCCGCTCGGTCCTCGAGGTGGGCAGCTCGCTCGGGTATCTGCTGCACCACCTCGAAACGGGGATGTTCCGCTCCGCGACCTCGCTCGAGGGGATCGACATCGACCGTACCGCCATCGATGAGGGCGCCGCGTATCTCGCGTCCATCGGCTCGAGCGTGAAGCTGACGATGGCCGACATGGGTGAACTCGAGACCGTCCTCGCCGGTCGGAAGGTGGACGTGATCCTGTGCGCCGGCGTCCTGATGTACGTCCCGGAGGACGACGCCCGGGCGATCGTGCGTTCGATCATGGGGCACACCAACGTCGTGGCGGTATTCGCCGGCCTTGCCCATCCCGAGCGGGACAACTCGACCCTCGTGCATTCGGCGATCCGGGAGCGAGACGCCACCTTCATCCACGACCTCGACGGCCTGGTGCGCGATGCCGGCGGACACGTCGCCTGGCGACGCTGGGAGGGCCCGCGTGACGTCGATGGCAACACCATCTACTTCGTCTTCGCTCGTCCCGGAGATGCCGCATGAAGCGTTGCGTGGATGCCACCCTCCCCACGGATTCCGTGTTCCAGTGCGGATGATCGACGGGTAAGGTTCACGCCCATGACCGACCAGTCACGCAGCACCCATGCGATCGCTCCGCAGCGGCTGTATGGCCTTGCCTTCGCCGTGTGGGCCTTCGCGGTCGCCGTCGGGGTCCTGATCCACGAATGGCAGCGGGCCCAGCCGCCCTTGTCGACCACCGGGCTGACCGTCGTGCTGGCGGTCGGGGTCCTGCTCCGGCCGTGGTCGGTGCTGCGGGTGATGGCGCTGCTGGCGAGCATGGCGCTCGAGCTCGTCGCCGACCTACCGAACGTCTTCAACCACACCCTCGTGATCGGCGTCGTGAGCGTCACCCTGCTCGTCTGGTGGTTGACGGTGCTTGCCCGGTCAACGGACCGAGCGCGCGACCCGCGCTATATCTATGCGTCGATCGCGCCGTTCCTGCGGACGGCCTTCGTCATCGTCCTGTTCTCGGCGGCCATCTCGAAGCTCAACACCGGGTTCTTCGACGCGTCGACCACCTGTGCCATCTGGATCCTCGACGCGGTCCCGTTCGTCAGCATTCCCGGCGGCCTCGCCGGGCTCATGATCGTCGGCGGGGTCATCGTCGAGTTCGCGATCCCGACGCTGTTGTTGTTCCGCCGAACGCGTTTCCTGGCCATCCTGGTCGGGATGGGCTTCGGAGTGGTGACCGCGCTTGCCGGCCACGCGCCGTTCGCAGGGTTCGGTTGGAGCTTCTACCTCCTGTTCATCACGCCCGGCACGCTCGGTCGAGCGGTCGTCACGCTACGGCGGGCCCTCCCGGCGCAGGCGCGACGCTGGCTGACGACCGCCTCGACTTCGCCCGCCGGCTGGTTGGTGATCGGCGCCGTTGCGCTGCTCGTGATGGGCGTCATGCAGCTCCTCCCGACCGAGCTCTACGGGTTCGTCAAGCGCTATGGCGCATCGGTGGCCTTCTGCCTCTGGACGCTCGCCTGGGCGGTGCTCCTGTTGAGGAACTGGCGGCACTGGTTCGGTCCGCCGCCGGTGACATGGGGGCGGTTCGGTGCCGGACACGTGGTCTTCGCCGTGGCCCTCCTCCTGGTCGTCCTCAACGCCGCCAGCCCGTACCTGGGCTTGAAGACCAGGTTCTCGTTCACGATGTTCAGCAACCTCCAGACCGAGCCCGGCCGGTGGAACCATGTGGTCCTTCCGGAGGCCATGCGGGTCTTCGGACTGCAGGACGGCATCGTCCGGTTCGATAAGGTCTCCGACCCCGCTCTTGCCGCGCAGCTGGAGCTCTACACGGGTCCCAAGCGGACGGGCTCGGGTGCCGTGACGGGCGACGCGCTGGGGGTGCCGCTGCTCGCCGCGCAGCGGCTGGCCTCCTATTTCCCGGATGCGACGATCACCTACGAATACGACGGCAAGACGTACGTGGCTGCCCCGGTCTCGTCCGACCCGATCCTCGGGGTGTCCGTCCCGTATCTCGTCCAGAAGCTCGGTGGCTTCCGGCCGCTCGACGCGCTGGATACCTGCCAGCTCTGAGCTCGGTCAGGGCCGGACGGGTTCGGTCGGCTCGGGCTCGGGCTCGACCGCCTCGGCCTCCGCTGCGCTCATCGCCTCGTGCCACAGCTGGCGGATCGCGACCCCGGTCCGCTCCGCGAGGCGCTCGAGGTCGGCGTGCTCCGGCATCGTGGTCGACACCTCGCCAGCCAGCCGGCCGAGCTTGACGCGGACCCGCTCCCCGCGGACCTCGACGACCCGGATCTCGCGCTCCAGGACCGCCCGATCCACCGGGTACTCGCGCAGGCCAAGGGTCGTCGTCGTCCGGAAGAAGGCGGCCTTGACGGCCTCGGTCATCGACCCGCTGGCCAGCGCCGAGAGCGTGACCCCGAGGCGTCCCTGTTTCATCTGGATGGGCGTCTGCCAGACGTCGAGTGCGCCCGCCTCGAACAAGGCCCGGGCGGCATCGGCCACCAGCTGGGGCGACAGGTCGTCGAGATTGGTTTCGATGACCCGGACGTCGCGCTCGACCTTCCACGGCCGGGCGGTGCGCTGGCCGACGAGCACGCGCAGCAGGTTCGGGTGCTCGGAAGGGTCGCGGGTGCCGGCGCCGTAACCGGTCCGCTCCAGCACCATCGACGGCGCGTCGCCGAACGACGTCGCGAGAGTGGCCACGAGCGCCGCCCCGGTCGGGGTCGTGGCCTCGGATC
>JAXDKY010000386.1:0-3189 GCA_034666885.1 Chloroflexota bacterium | reverse complement strand
ATCGCGCTCGATGTCCGCGGCCCCATCCTGTCGACCGCGAACTCGTGCGCATCGGGCGCGGTCGCGCTCGGTGAAGCGCTCGGAGACCTGCGCGAGGGCCGGGTCGATGCCGCGATCGCCGGCGGCTGCGAGATCCCGCTGTCGCCACTCGCCTTCGGCGCCTTCGACATCATCCGGGCCCTATCGGCGGGCCACAACGACGAGCCGGAAAACGCGGAGCGGCCGTTCGATATCGGTCGTGATGGCTTCGTCATGGGCGAGGGTGCGGCGCTGCTCGTCCTGGAGGAGGCGGGCGCCGCCGCGCGGCGCGGGGCGATCCCTTACGCAGAGCTGCTCGGCTACGGGGCCACGTCGGACGCCCACCACATGGTCCAGCCGCGTGCCGACGGCCGCGAGGCGGCGCGGGCGGCCACGATCGCGCTCGAGGACGCGGCCACAGCGCCCTACGCCATCGATTACGTGAACGCCCACGCCTCATCGACCCCCATCGGTGACGTCGCCGAGGCTCGCGCCATCGCGACTGCGCTGGGGGCGCGAGCCGCGACAGTCCCTGTCAGCGGCACGAAGGCGCTGTACGGCCATCCGCTGGGCGCGTCCGGCGCCATCGAGGCCGCGATCTGTGCCCTGGCGATCCGCGATGGGTGGGCGCCGGCGTCGGTCAACCTCACCGAGCCGGACCCGGACTCGGCGGCATTGCTCCCCGGCCTGCTGCACGCCGGCCGCGACGGGACCTACCGGCGGGTGCTGAGCACCTCGTTCGGGTTCGGCGGGTTGAACGCCGCTTTGGTGTTCGGCGCCGTCGACTGACCCATGACCGCGGCCGGTGCCGGAGCGGGCGCAACGCCCGGCTGGGCCGTGGCGCTCTCGGTGGCCATCGTGACGGCGGCGGGCGAGCCCATGCCCCGAGACGGCGAGGGCGAGCCGATCCTGCGCCACCAAGCGTAGGCACCCAGCCCGACAGCCAGCGACAGGAGGCCGCCGATGGCCACGGTCGTCGAGATGCCGGCCGCGGACGCGACTGCACCGACGGCCAAGCCGCCGATCGGGATCGATGCCGAGAACACCGTCGTGTAGACGCTCATCACGCGGCCGCGCAGCCCGTCCGGCACCGCCAGCTGGATCGTGGCGTTGGCGGTCGCCGCCATCGTGATGCCGCCGGCCCCGATCGGGATCATCAACGCCAGGGATAACGGGAACGATGTCGACAGCGCGAGGGCGAGCGATGCAACGCCGAGCACGATCGCGCCCCCGGCGATCCGCACGGGATGCGGCCGGCCGCCGATGACGAGCGCGATCGCGGCGCCGAGCGCCCCAAGGCCGGATGCCGTCATCAGGAAGCCGTAGCCCGCGGCGTCGCTCTTGAGCACGTTCGCGGCGAGGGGCGGGATGAGCACGGTGAAGTTCATGCCCACCGTGGCCACCAGCCCGACGACCGTCACGCCCAGCAGGACGACCGGGGTGTCGCGCACGTAGCGCAGTCCCTCGCCGAGGTTCTCGAACACCTCGCGGATGGACCGTGGCCGCGGGACGAGTCGGGTCCCGTGGAGCTCGGTATCGCGCATCATCCACAGGCCGATGATCACGGCGACGAAGCTCACCGCGTTGAGCGCGAACGCGATCGCGATGCCGAAGACGCCGATCGTCAGACCGGCGACCGCGGGACCGACAACGCGGGCGCCATTGAACATCGCGGAATTGAGGGCGACGGCGTTACCCACGTCCTTGGGCCCGACCATCTCGTAGGCGAACGACTGGCGAACGGGCATGTCGACGGCGTTGGCACAGCCGAGCAGGATCGCGAGCAGCACGATCATCCAGACCTGCACGAGGCCGGTGGCCGTGAGGACGGCGAGGAGCGCGGCGAGGACCATCATCACGACCTGCACCGCGAGCAGCGTCTGGCGCTTGGGCAGGACGTCGGCAAGGACGCCCGCGAACAAGCCAAGAATCATGACCGGCAGGAACTGGGCGGCGGCCACGATCCCCAGCCACAGCGGGTCGTTGGTGATGGTCAGGACGAGCCACGCCTGGGCGACCTGCTGCATCCACGTGCCGACGAGCGAGATCGCCTGGCCGCCGAAGAACAGCCGGTAGTTACGGTGGCGGAACGGCGCCACGGCACGGGTCCGGGCGAGCCGGCGCGGCGCGAGGGCGGATGGACCCGTCATCGACCGCGCTCCGGAGCGGGATGGCCACCCGGGTGCGGATCGGGGCCGCCATCGAGGTTGGCGAGGTGCTCATCGAGATGGCGCCGTCGGGCCCGGGCGTCCTCGATCATGGCGTCGAGGCGGGCGCGCTTCGCTTCGAGCGTGGCGATCTGTCGATCGACCCGCTTGCTGGCGTCGCCGATGAGGGCCCGCCGCTCGGCCTGGTCGCCGCTGGTCCGGAAGCGCAGTCGATTGCGCTCGCGCGCCGCCTCGTCCTCGAGTAGCTGGCCGATCTGGGCGAGCGAGAAGCCGGCGTCGTCGCGCAGGGAGCGGATGAAGCGGAGGCGCTCGAGGTCCGAGCCGTCGAAGAGTCGGTAGGCGCCGTCCGACCGGGCGGCAGGCTCCAGGAGCCCGATCTCCTCGTAATAGCGGATCGCGCGGGTCGTCAGGCCGGTGTCGGCGGCGACGTCCTGGATCCGGAGGAGGGCGGGTTCGGTCAGGGCAATGGGAATCTTAGGAGGCATCCCCCCGATGCTACCACAACCTTGACGTTCACGTGAAGGTCAGCCACGCGAGGCTAGGCATCCGGCGCCGTTTGAGGGACCCTTAGCACGGCTGCCGACCACCGACCGCGCGGCAGTGTGGGAGGACGAGATGAAACCCTGGTTCGGCTATCACATCCCGAGTTTCACGTTCCGTGACACCCCGCCCGAACAGCTGTTTGAGCGCGTCGCCGGGTTGGCCCGTGCCGCGGAGGATTCCGGTTTCGGGCTCGTGACCGTGATGGACCACTTCTACCAGATCCACGGCGTGGGACCCGAGACCGATCCGATGCTCGAGGCGTACACCACCCTGGGCGCCCTCGCGGCGCGGACCACCAAGGTCAGGCTGGGGACCCTGGTCACCGGCGTGACGTATCGGAACCCCCCCATCCTGGCCAAGATGGTGTCGACGCTCGACGTGATCTCGGGGGGCCGGGCCCTGCTCGGTCTGGGTGCCGCATGGAACGAGGACGAGCACCGCGGCTACGGTATCGACTTCC
>JAXDKY010000385.1:0-3084 GCA_034666885.1 Chloroflexota bacterium | reverse complement strand
CTGCGCGAGCATCCATGCCAGGCACTGGCCGACGTGTTCACCATCAGGGAGCACTTCGGCCGCCTCGAGGGCGGGGTCGTCACCTTCGTCGGCGATGGCAACAACGTCTATAACTCCCTGGCCTTGCTCGGGGCGGCGTTCGGGATGGAGATCCGGCTGGCGCATCCGACCGGGTACGCGCCGAACGAGGCCATCGTCGCGCGTGCCCAGGACCTGGCCCGGGCTTCGGGCGGGCGCCTGGTGTTCGGGAACGACCCGCTCGAGCTCGTGCAGGGTGCCAATGTCGTTTACACGGACGCCTGGACCTCCATGGGCCAGGAAGCCGAGGCGGAGGAGCGGCGTGACGCCTTCGCGGCCTACCGCGTCGACGACGCGCTGATGGCCGCCGCCGGGCCGGACGCCGTGGCGATGCACTGCCTTCCAGCTCACCGCGGCGAGGAGATCGCCTCGTCGGTCATGGACGGACCGCAGAGCCTCATCTTCGAGCAGTCGGAGAACCGGCTGCATGTCCAGAAGGCGCTGCTCGTAGAGTTGTTGGCGTGAGCGACGCCCTCTACGAGCGCTACAAGGACGCCCTGCGACGCGGGCACGTAGCCGCCCTCCGCGGGCGCCAGGATGCCGCGCTGGCGGCCTACGGCGAAGCTGCGAAGCTGGCGCCCGACCGGCCGCTGCCGCTCGTCGGCATCGGGAACGTCCTGGCCGGGCTCGGCAAGCATCCCGAGGCCCTGGCCGCGTTCGATGCGGCGCTGGAGCGAGCCCCAACGGACGAGTCGGCCCTGCGGGGTCGAGCCGATGTCCTCGTCGCCAGCGGGGATCGGGCCGGTGCCGCCGACACGCTTGACCGGCTGGCGTCCGCGCTCGATGCGAACGGTCGCCCGTCCGATGCGCTCGATGCCGCCCGGCGCGCGCTCGAGCTCGCGGAATCGCGCGGCCGGCGGGCGGGCGTCAAGTCGATGGTCGCTCGTCTCACGCAATCCGGGCCTCCCGGCGATCCGACGGTCTCCGAGACGCTGTCGCGGGCGCTCGGCATCCTGGAGGAGCGGGTCCTCGGCCGTAATCGGGGGGAGGCATCGGCACCGGCGGCCGTCGAGGACGCCGGCGAGGCGTCGACCGCGGTCGACGAGCGGCTCCAGGGGACCGCCGCGGCCGCTGAGTCCGGGGTCGCCGCCGTCGCTGAGGTCGCCGACCCCGCCGCGGTGGCCGAACCAGCGGAGCCGGAACCCGAACCGGAGCCCGCGCCGCCGCCCTTCGACCCGGTCGCGGCCACGGCCGCTGTGGAGGACGCCGCCGCGTCCGGCGACGCGGCCGCCACCCGCGAGCTGGCCGAGATCGCGACCGCCGGCCACCTGGCCGCGGGCCAGCTCTATGCGGCCATCGACGTGTGCTACCTCGCCCTCGCCACCAACCCGGCCGACCCGGGCCTGCACCTCTCGCTCGCGGGTCTGTACCTGGACCTCGGCTGGCGCTCGACCGCGGCCGACAAGCTGGCCCTGCTCGCCCAGCTGGCCGAGCTCGACGGCGACACCGGTACCCGCGCCCGACTGTGTGCGCTGGTGGCCGAACGCCTGCCGGAGGATCCAAGGCTCGCCGCACTCTGCGCCTGAGGCGGCTCGGGGCTGGTTCGCGCACGGCTCGAACGGGGCGCGATGCTACACTCGGCCGAATATGTCGCAGTTCCTCGGATCGATCCTCGAGCAGGTTCGCCTGACGACGCTGGTCGATATCGGGATCACCGCCCTCCTCATCTACTGGCTGTTCAGCCTGATCCGCGGGACGCGTGCGGTCCGCCTCGTCATCGGCGTCAGCGTCCTGTTCGTCGTCTACGTGCTGGCGGTCGCGTTCGGGCTCGAGCTGCTGACCCGGATCATGCAGGGCGGCGCCGTCGTCGGCCTGTTCGCCCTGGTCGTCATCTTCCAGCCGGAGATCCGTCGCGCCCTCGAACGGATCGGCCGGGTCGGGTCGCTGGGCTGGGTGTTGTCACCGGCCGACTCGCGAGCCGTGGACCACGTCGCCGAGGAAGTCGCGCGGGCCGCCGCCGAGCTGAGCGCCGACGGCCACGGCGCCCTCATCGTGCTCGAGCGTGAGACCGGACTCGAGGACGCCGCCGAAAGCGGGGTCATGGTCCACGCCGATATCTCGGCCGACCTGATCCGCACGATCTTCTCGCCGCGCACACCCCTCCACGATGGCGCCCTGATCATCCGCGGGGAGACCATCCTCGCCGCCGGGGCCCTCCTCCCGCTGTCCGAGACGAGCGTGCACACGGAGCGGTTCGGGACCCGCCACCGAGCCGCCCTCGGGATCGCCGAGCAGACCGATGCGGTCGTCATCGTCGTGTCGGAGGAGAACGGGCAGATCAGCCTCGTGGAACGGTCGCGGATCGTGCGCAACCTCAACGAGGCGCACCTCGCCCGCTCGATCCGCCATCTCCTCGACCCGAACCACGGGCGCCGCCGAGGCGCGTTCGGGTTGCGTCCCCCGCGGGAGACGTCCGCGCCCTCGGCCGCACGGGCTCCGCGGTGACCCGAGTCATCCGGGTCCTCGTCCACAACTGGCCCCTGAAGCTCGCGGCGCTCGGTCTCGCCACCCTGCTGTACGGTGGCCTCGTCTTCTCCCAGAGCAGTCAGCCCTTCGACGGTGTCGTCCCGGTCGAGGTCCGCGGCCAGGCCCCCGGGACGTTCCTGCTTACCCAGCCCGAACCCGTCACGACCATCCGGTACCTGGCACCGTCCGGCGTTCGGCCGATCACGTCGACCTTCGAGGCCTGGATCGACCTCACGGGCTTCGAGGCCGGCGGAGGCCCGACCAGCGTGCCAGTGCACGTTCGCTCGATCGACGACCGGATCTCCGTCATCGGGTCGGAACCGGATCGCATGACGATCAACCTCGACAAGCTGGCCGAGCGTACGGTCGCGGTCGCGGTCCCCAAGGTCGCCCCGCCGGAGAACATGGAGCTCGGTCCCACGACGGTGTCGCCGGAGACCGTGACCATCTCCGGCCCCGCGTCCGTGCTGGCCCAGGTGGTCGAAGCGCGGGCCAATGTCCTGATCCAGTCGGGCATCGACGTCGACCAGGACGTCAACC
>JAXDKY010000384.1:0-5820 GCA_034666885.1 Chloroflexota bacterium | reverse complement strand
GCGCTGGCCCGGTTCGGCCCGGGCGGGCTCGGCCGGCCGCCGCGGGCCGCGATGATCGGCGCGGGCGTGCAGGGCCACAGCCATCTCGAGGTTCTTGGGCACGTGTTGCCGGGCGTCGAACTCGCCGTCTTCGATCGCCATCCCGAGCGAGCCGTTGAGCTCGCGACGGCGGCGCGGGCCATCCCCGGAATCGCCGCCGCCGACAGCACGCCGTCCGCCCGTGATGCCACTTCCGAGGCCGATGTCGTGATCAGCGCGGCGTCGTTCACCGACCCGGACCGCCGCCAATCGATGACCGCGGACTGGCTCGCTGCCGATGCCCTCGTGATCCCAGTCGACTACGCGACGATGTGCTCGGCCGAAGTCGCGCGCGAGGCCGCCCTCTTCCTCGTGGACGAGCGCGGGCAGTTCGTCGCGAACCGGGACGCCGGCCAGTTCGATGGGTACCCGGATCCGCACCGGACCCTGGGCGAGGCGATCCTGGCCGGCACTGCCCGGCCATCGAGCGGGCGGGTCGTCGTCACGCACCTCGGCGTGGGCCTCGCCGACGTGATCTTCGCCGATGCCATCCTGTACCGGGCCGAGTCGGCGGGGCTCGGCACCCTGCTCGACGGCTGAGGGAGGCATCGTGCGGATCGTCAAGCGCGTGATCGTTGTCCTGCTGGTCGTGGTCGTGGTCGGCCTGGCCCTCGGGGTCGGCGCGGTGGCCTGGATCACCAACCGGGCGATGCCCCAGACGAGCGGTACGCTCCACGTCCCGGGCCTGGCCGCGGCGGTCACCGTCGATCGCGACATCTCCGGCATCGCCAGCATCACGGCGACCACGCCGCACGACCTGTTCGTCGCGCAGGGCTATATCCACGCTCAGGAGCGGATGTGGCAGATGGAGGTCTGGCGCCGGATCTCGGCGGGGCGGCTCTCGGAGATCTTCGGGGCCGGCTCGCTGGACCAGGACCGCCTCATCCGGACGCTGGGCTGGCGACAGGCCGCGGAACGGGATCTCGCCGGGCTCTCGAGCGAGACGCGCGGCATCCTCGAGGCCTACGCCGAGGGCGTCAACGCCTGGCTAGACGCGAATCGCGGCAACCTCGGCCTCGCGTTCCTCGTCACGGGCGATCAGCCGGAGCCGTGGACCGTGCTCGACTCGCTCACCTGGGGCAAGGTCCAGGCCTGGAACCTGGGCGGGAACATGGACCGCGAGCTATTCCGCTTCCTCGCCGACGCGCGCCTCGGCGACCCGGCCCGGACGGATGAGCTCTTCCCGACCCGAGAGGGCGCTCCGGTCATCGTCGCGTCCCCCGGCGAGCCGACCACGATGGGGGCGATGAACCCGTCACCGACACGCGGCAGCCTCACCGACGAGCAGGCGCGCGCGTGGACCGACGTCGCTTCGCTCGGTGACCAGGTGCTTGGGCTGGCGGGCCTCGACGAGTCCGGCGGCGGCCTCGCCTCCGACCATGGGATCGGCTCGAACGACTGGGTGGTCGCCCCGTCCCATTCCGCGACCGGCGGCGCCCTCCTCGCGAACGACCCCCACCTCGGCATCTCGATGCCATCCGTGTGGTTCATCAACGGGCTCCACTGCGCCACGGTCGGAGCGGCGTGCCCGTTCGACGTGGCCGGGGTCAGCTTCCCCGGCGTCCCGGGTGTCGTCCTCGGGCACAACGCCAGGATCGCGTGGGGCGCGACGAATGCCGCCCCGGACGTCCAGGATCTCGTCATCGAGACCGTCGACCCGGCCGACCCGACTCGCTATATCGGACCCGACGGCGCGTCGCTCCCGTTCACGATCCGGAACGAGACGATCACGGTGTCCGGTGGCGGAAGGCCGGTCGGCCTGGCCGTACGCGAGACCGTCCACGGCCCGATCCTCAACGACGTCGACAAGCGCTTGGTCGACAGCCCCCTGATGGCCCTGCGCTGGTCCGCGATCCAGCCGGCCGCGGCCCCGGATCGGACCTACGACGCCATCCTCGGGCTGGACACGGCCGCGAACTTCGACCAGTTCCGGGCCGCGCTCTCGAAGTACGGCGCGCCATCGCAGAACTTCGTCTACGCCGACGTCGATGGGCACATCGGCTACCAGATGCCGGGCTACGTGCCGGTCCGCTCCGACCCCAACGACCGCGGCGACCGGCCGGTCGATGGCGCGAGCGGCAGCTCGGAGTGGCTCGACCCGATCCCCTTCCAGGACCTGCCCTGGGCACTCGACCCGCCCGATGGCTGGATCGTCACGGCGAACAACGCCATCGTCGACCAGGGCTACCGGCACTTCCTCGGCCAGGACTGGGACCCTGGCTACCGCGCCGAGCGGATCATCGACCTCATCAACGACTTCGACCAGGACGGCCTGACGCTCGCCGAGATGAGCGGCATCCAGAACGACACGTCGCCGTTGCGGGCGCGCGATGTCGTCGTGCAGCTCGACGAGCTGCTGCCCGCCACCGCCGACGGCGCGACCATCGCGGACCGCATCGCGACGTGGGCCGGCGACTGCGCCGTCGACAGCTTCGGCTGTGCCGCCTACATGGCCTGGGAGTACCGGGTCCTGCGTGACATCTTCGACGACGACCTGGGGCCGCTGGCGCGCGACTACGTCGGCAGCCCGGACAGCTGGGTCGTGCTCGACGGGCTCCTGGCCGACCCGACGTCCCGATGGTGGGACGACTCGACGACCGCGCCACTCGAGACGGCCGAGACCATCGAGCTGCGGGCGATGGACGAGGCGGGCGCCGAGTTGCGAGCCGCCCTGGGAGACCCGGACCGGTGGGACTGGGGCCGTCTCCACACGGCCACGTTCAAGGAGGCCACCATCGGGACCGGCAGCGGGATCGGCCCGCTCGAGTGGTACTTCAACGATGGCCCGGTAGCGGTGCCAGGCGCCGCGGGCGCCCCCGACAACACCTACTACCGCCTGAGCCGCGCCTACCCGGACCCGACGGACCCGGACTTCAAGCCGCTTGCGATCGGCCAACTCTTCACCGTGACGAACCTACCGTCATATCGCCTGGTCATCGACATGTCCGACCTCGACGGGGCCCGCATCGTCATCACGACCGGTCAGTCCGGACAGCCGTTCGCGAGCCACTACAACGACCAGATCGACCCGTGGCGGAGCGGCGGCACCCTGCCGCTGCCGTTCACCGGGGACGCCGTCGTCACGACGAGTGTGGCGACCCTGACCCTCAGCCCGTGAGCCCGGCCGCGGCGGACGTCGTCGTCGTCGGGGCTGGCACGATGGGTGCCTGGACCGCCCTGCGGTCGCGCCGCGCCGGCTGGACGACGACGCTCATCGATGCGTTCGGGGCGGGTCACCCGCGCTCGACGTCCGGGGACGAGACCCGCATCCTGCGCTCGGCCCATGGCGCGGACACCTTCTACACGCGCTGGTCGCGAGAGGCCCGAACGGCATGGCTGGCGTTCGAGGCGGAGGTCGGCGAGCGATTCTTCGTCGAGGCCGGGATGCTCTGGTTCGCCCGCCGCGAGGACGGCTTCGAGGCGCACTCCATCGCCGCCCTGACCTCGCTCGACATCCCGGTGCGGCGCCTCTCGCCGGCGGACCTGACGGACGGCTGGCCGCAGATCGCGGTCGATGACCTGGCGTTCGCGGTCTTCGAGCCGGAGGCGGGACTCCTGCTGGCACGGAACGGGGTGGCCGCCGTCGCCCGGACGTTCGCCGCGGACGGCGGACGCTTCGAGCTCGCCCAAGTGGTGCCGGGCGCCGCGGACGGACGGCGCCTCCTCGACGTGGTCGCGGGCGACGGGACGCGCTACCCCGGGGGCACGTTCGTCTTTGCGGCCGGGCCCTGGCTGCCGCGCATCTTCCCCGACGTCGCGGGCGAGCTCATCCGGGTCACGAAGCAGGACGTGATGTACTTCGGCCCGCCGCCGGGCGACGGCAGGTTCAACGCCGAGTGGCTCCCCTGCTGGGTCGACTACGACGCGGCGATGTACGGCCTCCCGGCGATCGGCGGACGCGGCATGAAGCTGGCCCCAGATCGATACGGGCCGACCTTCGACCCGACCGACGGCGAGCGCCTGGTCGACCCCGAATCGGTCAGGATCGCCCGCCGCTATATGGCGCGCCGCCTCCCGGCGATGGCAGGCGCGCCCGTGGTGGAGACACGGGTCTGCCAGTACGAGACGACGCCCGACGCCGACTTCGTGATCGACCGCCATCCGGCGTTCGACAACGTCTGGCTCGTCGGGGGTGGCTCAGGTCACGGGTTCAAGCACGGACCGGTCATCGGCAGCTACGTCGTGTCGCGCATCGCCGGGGCGCCGGCAGGGCCGGACGAGGACCGCTTCGCGATCGATCGAGTGCGGAATCCGCGCCAGGGCCTGCGGACCGGGGGCGAGGTACCGCTCGACGACTAGAGCGTGGCCGGCCCCGTGAAGTCCTTGCGCAGGTTCATCGAGAACGGCGATCGGATGGTGGCTTCCGGGAACAGCACGGCCTCCTCGTCGGTGGCGGTGATCCACTCGACGAGATGGCGGTTGACGATGATCGTCCGGATGTCGCGCGCGACGACCGCGCCGGCCAGGCTATAGGCCATCGTGGCGCCGGTGAACGGCACCATCGGCTCGCGCTGCAGCACGTTGCGCATCGGGTCCTGCCCTGGCGGGAGGTGCATCCGGCCAAGGATGATGTAGGGCCCGATCGACAGCTGCATCCGGGCTTCCTCGAGCGGCAGCCGCTGCTTCTCGTTCCCGCGCGGGCCCGTCCCGACGACAGCGAGCAGGTCGCCACGCTCCACGTTGACCGAGTCCACCGCGACGACGTGACCGTCGTCAAGGCTCTGGAACTCGACCTTGTGCAGCTGGTACCGCTCCTGGCCGTTGAGGAAGTCGCTCAGCCGCTCGCCGAACATGGTGATGCGGCCGGAGATCGTGCAATCTCCGCCGAAGGCCTCGAAGTCCACCCCTTGCATGCCTCGGACGGTACCCGCCCGGGACGGTCGCACGCCACAGAACCTTGGTACCGCTCGGTACCGGTGCAGGGCCCGCTCTACTCGCTGATCTCCAGCGGACCGTTCGGGACCTCGATGAGCACACGGCCGCCCTCGAGCACCACGGGATAGACGGCCAGGGGTTCTTCGGCGGGTGGGTCGAGCGGCTCGCCGCTCGAGAGGTCGAAGCGCGACAGGTGCAGGGCGCAGGTCAGCGTGCCGTTGGTCAGGAAGCCCTTGTCGAGCTCGAAGTATTCGTGCGAGCAGACCCCCTGGACGGCCGTGTACTCGCCGCCGATGTTGATGACGAGCACCTGGTCGGTGCCGTCGACCCAGGCCATCTTCATCTCGCCGTCGGCGACCTCGTCGATAGCCACGAGGTCGATCCGTCTCATCGGACGCCGACCGGCTGGTGGAGCGCCGGCTGTTGTGGAGGCATCAGGCGGCGGCCGCGCCGGTCGCGCCGTCGGTCCCGGCGGTCCACTTGGCCTCGAGCCGCTCGCGCAGCCGGTCCTGGGCCGATGCGAGCGGCACGCGCGAGACGACGGGTTCGAGGTACCCGAGGACGATGAACTTGCGCGCCTCGTCTGGCGGGATCCCGCGCGACTCGAGATAGAACAGCTGCATCTCGTCGACCGGCCCTACCGAGCTCGAGTGCATCGCCCGCCGGCAATCCGGCTGGTCGATCTCGAGCGACGGGATGGCGACGGATCGCGCCGACTTCGACAGGTTCATCCCGAACTCGCCGAGGAAGCTGTCCGTGCCGACGGCGCTCTTCTCGATCGTGATGAGGCCCTTGAGGTAGGTGCGCGCCTTCTCGAGCAGCGCCGCCTTCGACAGGAGGTCGCCGGTCGTGTCGCGGCCGACGTGG
>JAXDKY010000383.1:0-4204 GCA_034666885.1 Chloroflexota bacterium | reverse complement strand
ACGAACATCCTCATCGAGGAGGGCGGTCAGCGCGTCTTCCGTTTCCAGCCGGGACCGATCTTCGCGAACCTCGTCCTCGCCGACGAGATCAACCGCGCGACCCCCAAAACCCAGTCGAGCCTCCTCGAGGCCATGCAGGAGCACCAGGTCACGGTCGCCCGGCAGCGCTTCCCGCTCGATCCGCCGTTCTTCGTCCTGGCGACCCAGAACCCGCTCGAGATGGAGGGGACGTACCCCCTTCCCGAGGCCCAGCTCGACCGCTTCATCTTCAAGGTCATGGTTCCGTTCCCGTCAGAGGAGGACCTGATCGCGATCATGGACCGCACGACGGGCTCGGAGAGCGTCACCGCCTCGAAGGTCTGCACGGCCGCCGAGATCGTCGAGATGCAGCGGCTCGCACGGGCGGTGCCGATCGCCCCGCACGTCACCGCCTACGCCGTGAGCATCCTCGCGGCCTCCCATCCGGACCAGCCGCGCGCGCCCGGTCTTGTGCGCGAATACGTCCGCTACGGCGGGTCGCCACGCGGCGCCCAGGCGCTCGTCACGGCCGGCAAGATCTACGCGCTGCTCGACGGTCGCTTCAACGTCTCGACCGACGACATCCGGGCGGTGGCCATGCCGTCGCTGCGGCACCGGATCATCCTCAACTTCGAGGGCGAAGCGGAGGGCATCACGACCGAGGCGACCGTGCGGGCGATCCTCGACGCCGTCGCCGTTCCCACCGTCGAGTAGGCAGTCGCCATGACCGAGCGGACCGGCCTCGACCCGGGGGCCCCGACGCCCACGGCCGTCGCGTCCGGTGGACGACCGGTCTTCCTGCCGACGGAGGTCGATCCGACCGTCTTCGACGAGAAGTTCCTGCGCCAGCTCGAGCGACTCCTCCTGCTCATGCGCTCGCCCGTGCGGGGTGGGCTCAAAGGTGGCCGCCGGAGCGTGAAGCGTGGCCAGTCCGTGGAGTTCGCCGACTATCGCGAGTACGCCCTCGGCGATGACCTGCGCCAGCTCGACTGGAACGTCTACGCCCGGCTCGAGAAGCTGTTCGTCAAGCTCTTCATCGAGGAAGAGGACGTGACGGTGACGCTCCTCGTCGACGCATCCGCGTCGATGGCCAGCGGCCACCCACAGAAGCTCACCTTTGCCAAGCGGGCCGCGGCCGCGCTCGGCTACATCGGCCTCGCGAGCGAGGACAAGGTCTCCGTGAGCGCCCTCTCGGGCCGGACGTCTCGCCGCCGGGGGGCGCTGCGCGGCTCCGGGCGGGTCTTCCGACTCCTCGCCGACCTGTCGGCCATCGAACCGGCCGACGGACCCACGGACCTCGTGGCGGCCGCCCGGCATGCCGCCGCACAGCTCCACGGTCGCGGGATCGTCGTGCTGCTCTCCGACCTGCTCGATCCGGCTGCGGATCGGGTCGTCCGAGAGCTCGCGGCCACCGGGTCCGAGCTCATCGTCCTGCACATCCTCTCGCCGGACGAGCTCGACCCGCCGCTCGAGGGCGACCTTCGCCTCGTCGACACCGAGACCGACGAGCGCGTCGACATCACCGCCGACCTCGCGACGATCGACGCGTACAAGGCCCGTCTCGCCGCGTGGAAGGAGGGGTTCGCCGATCTCGCCGCCAAGCGCCGCGCGAGCTACGTGGACCTCGCCTCGGACGTGAACCTCGCGGAACTGATGTTCGCCGAGCTGCGCCGCCGCCGGGTCCTGGGCTAGCCGGTCGTGCCGTTCACCTCGCCACTCGCGCTGCTCGGCCTGCTCTTCGTGCCGGTCGTCATCGCGATGTACCTGCTCAAGCTCCGCCGCGACGAGGCGGTCGTGCCATCGACCCTGTTGTGGACGCGGCTCGTCGCCGATGTCGAGGCGAACGCCCCTTGGCAGAAGCTGAAGCGCAGCCTCCTGTTGCTGCTCCAGCTGCTGCTGGTGATCATCCTGGCGCTGCTGGCGGCGAGGCCGTTCCTCGAACGCCCGGCCGGCCTTGCTCGCGACATCGTCCTCGTGATGGACACCTCCGCCAGCATGGGCGCCACGGACGTCCTCCCCGATCGCCTGACGGCGGCCAAGCTCGCGGCCATCGACGCGCTGCGCGACCTGCCGACCGGCGGCAAGGTCAGCGTCATCGCCGCAGGGCGGAGCGCGCGGATCGTGGTCAACGAGTCGACGGACCTCAGCCGCGTCCGCCAGGCGATCGAGGGGATCGCCGTCACCCAGAGCACCGGCGACCTGGGCGATGCCCTGGAGCTCGCGTCCAAGCTCGCGGCTCGCTCTGGCGATGCCCAGGTCCTCGTCGCCACGGACGCGGCGCTCGCCACGAACCTGAGCGGTCGGGTGTCGGCGCCGGTCAAGGTGCTGCCCGTAGGTCGCGACCGCAAGAACCAGGCCATCATCGCCCTTGCGGTTCGAACGTCGCCATCGGCCGTCACGCGATCGGTCTTCGTCAGCCTCGCGAACCTGGATCTGGAGCGCGCGGCCCGGCGCCTCGAGCTGTGGGGCGACGACCAGTTGATCGAGGTTCGCGACGCTCCGCTCGAGGCTCAATCCCGGGCCGACGTGATCATCGATGACATCCCACGCGATGTCCGCACGGTCGAGGTGCGGCTCGTCGGGAGCGATCCGGCCGTCGCCACCTCCCCGGACCAGCTGGCGCTCGACGACCGCGCGTGGGCCGTGATCCCGCCCGATCGGGTCCGCGAGATCCTCGTCGTCGGCCCGGGGGACCCGTATCTCGAGACGGCCCTGGGCCTCTTGCCGAAGACCCGGATCTTCGGCCTCCAGCCGGATGAGTATCCGGCCAAGGCGGTCCGGTCGGATGGGACGCCGTGGGACCTCATCATCTTCGAGAGCACGCTGCCAGCGACCCTGCCCAAGACGCCGATCCTGGCCATCGCCCCGCCGCGGACCAGCGATCTGGGGCAGGTCGCCGGCACGCTGAAGAACCCGGGGATCGGCACGCTCGACCCGCAGGAGCCGGTCCTGCGCTACGTGGACCTGTCCGCCACCCACATCTCCGAGGCGTCGCAGCTGACCGCGCCACCTTGGGCGCGCACGATCATCCCCGGACCGCGTGGCGCGCCGCTGTTGTACGCGGGTATCCGCAATGGCCTCCCGAGCGCAGTCCTCGCCTTCGAACCGCGCCGTTCCGACCTGCCGCTCGAGGTCGCGTTCCCGATCCTCCTGGCGAACCTGACCGGCGAGCTGCTCGGGGCGACGACCGCACCGACCGAGGCCGTCGACCCTGGGACGCCGGTCGAGCTCGTCGTCCCGAGCGGCGCCAGCGGCCTCAGCGTGACGGCGCCGGACGGCACGGTCACCCAGATCGTGCCCGGCACCAGCGGCGGCGCCGCCGTGACCTTCGCCGGGACCGACCTTCTCGGGGTCTATACGGCCACACCCATCATCGACCCCGATGCCTCGGCGGCGCCGGCGGCGAGCGCGGGGAGCAGTGCCGCATCCGGCCCCTCGGCCGGCCCCTCGGCCACGCCCGGAGCCTCGGCAGGGCTGGTGGGTGGCGCATCCGCCAGCCCGCTGCCGCCGCAGGACCCCTTCGCGCCGGTTCGCTTCGCGGTCGATCTCTTCGACGTCGACGAGTCGACCATCGCCCCGGGTTCCGCGGCCACGATCGAGGCGCTCGGCACCACCGCGGTGGCGTCGCCCGCCCCGGGCGGGGGCACGACCGGGGCGGCCACCACGGAGCGACCCACCACCCGCGACGAGCTGTGGGTGCCGATCGTCCTCCTCGTGTTGGTGTTCCTGTGCGTGGAGTGGGCGCTGTATCACCGTGACGGCCTGATCCGCATCCGCCGCGCCTTGACCGGCCGTCTCCGACGAAACGCCGGCGGGACCACCTGATGGGCGTCAGCTTCGAGGCCCCGCTCGCCCTGCTCCTGCTGATCCCGGCGATGGCCGTGACGATCGTGCTGTACCTCGGCGCTCGGCGCCGCCTCGGAGCCGGCCGGCGACGGTTCGCGCTGGTGGTCCGGACCGTGCTCCTGACCGCCCTCGTCCTGGCCCTGGCCGGGTTCCGGATCGTCCTGCCGGTCGATCGGCTCGCCACCGTGTTCGTCGTCGACCTGTCCGACTCGGTCGGGAACGATGGCCGGCAGGATGCGCTCGCGTTCCTGCGCGAGACCCTGGACGTCATCCCGGAAGGCGACGTTGCCGGCATCGTGGCCTTCGGCAAGGAGGCGCTGGTCGAGCGCCTGCCATCGGA
>JAXDKY010000382.1:0-2986 GCA_034666885.1 Chloroflexota bacterium | reverse complement strand
ACAGCAGCACCACGCCAACGACCCAGTTGAACTCACGCGGTGGCTTGTAGGCCCCGTGGTAGAAGACCCGCATCATGTGCAGGAACACGAAGAAGACCATCAGGTGGGCGGCCCACCGATGGATGTTGCGGGTGAGCAGCCCGAACGTGACGTGGCTCTGGATGTCCAGGATGTTGTTGTAGGCGAGCTGGGCACTCGGCACGTAGAAGAACATCAGGTACACGCCGGTAATGGTCAGCACCAGGAACAGATAGAACGTCAACCCGCCCAGGCAGAAGGTGTAGGCGAACTTCACGGCGTGCTGGCGAACGCGCACCGGGTGGATGTGCAGGAACACGTTGTTCATGACCGCATAGGCCCGCGACCGCTCGTCGCGCGGGTAGGGCTGCCGGAACAACGATCGCCACACCGGGCTTCGGCGGATGGTTTGGTCCATCCGCTCGAGGAAGCTCATCGGGCGCCTCCTGGTGGCCGAGGCAGGTGGGCATCCGATGCGGCCTGGTAGGCACGCGCGGCACCGGCGATGACCGCCAGCAGCCAGCTGCCCCACAGCCAGGGAGCGGCCAGGAGACCCACGAGCGCGCCGGGGACGATGACGCCGGCGCCGAGTCGTGGCCAGAACACCGACGCCAGCACGCCAACGAGGACGACCGAGCTACCGATCGCGAAACCGACCGGGCCCCAACCCGGCCAGAGGTCCGGCCGAGCCTGGCCCAACAAGACCGGGACCGTGACGATGGCGAGTCCACCGCCGGCGATCAGCGCCACGATCCCGGTGAGCGCGAGCGTCCAGCGCGTCAGCGGGACCCAGGGCGCTGGACCGTACAGCTCGCGCGCGGCGGGCGGGGCGTCGATCAGGCGCCAGGACAAGTCAGCCGGGATCCCCAGCGCCAAGCGCACGAGCCGTTGGCGAAACAGGCCGCGTTGCGTGCCTCTGCGGATGGCGTCAACGGTCTCATCTGCGAGGTCGCCATCGACCTCGGACCGCCGCCGCGCCCTCATCGGCGTGGGCAGCCCGAGCGTGTACAACCGGACCCAGCCGCGAACCGCGGCCGAGCCGTCGCCTCGTCGCCCCAGGAGGCGCGAGGTCGTCATCTAGGTCACCCGGGCTCCGGCCGGCGCTGTGCGGCGAACGGCCGCGGGATCGGCGGCTCGGGCTTCAGCGAGCGCGTTTTCGCCCATCCCCGTGATGCGGTAGAAGCGGCGCCGGGGACGAGCGGCCTCGGCGGCGTAGTCGGGAGCCTCCCAGCGGCTCTCGAGGTAGCCCGCCCGCTCCAGTCGGTCGAGGGCTTTGTAGAGCGTGCCGTACGAGGTAAGGCGCTTGGCATCCGCTCCATCGCCGATGGTCTTGGCGAGGAGGAAGCCGTGGGCCTCCGCCAGACCACGGCTGCGGAGGGTGATGGCAGCCTCGAGGATTTCCCGCTCGAGGGGCACGATCGACCCGGGCTTTCGACGCATGAGCGCACTATAGGAAGATACCTTCGCATACGTCAATGGACCTCGCGCATCGGCCTCAACGTATGGCCTCGACGTCACCGAACCGTTACGGCCTCGCCCCGCTACCGTCCGCTCGCGGAACGGTGCGCCCGCGAGGTCGCGCCGCTCGTCTGACGCAGCGGCGGCTGACTCAGCGCCGGCCGGGCGAACGCTCCCGACGGACGGGCAGCCGCTGACCACGGATCGTGGCGTTGCGGAGCGCGTGCTCGACCGCGTCCGCGACCTGACCCTGGACGTCGACCAGCGCGAAGTCATCGAACAGCTGGATGGCTCCGACGACCGAGCCGGGGACGCCGGCCTCATTGGCGATCGCCCCGACGAGATCGCCCGGTCGAAGTCCGGCCCGTCGCCCGCCGCCGATCCAGAGCTGCTCCCAGCCGTCCGCCTCTGGGCCGCGCGGGGTCCGGGCGCCGGGACCCGGGCCGCCGACGGCACGTGGTCCGCTTCGTGCGCCGCCCGGGCCGCCGAACCCGCCGGGTGCCGATCCTGCGCCGCCGGGGACGCGGTGCGGCGGGCCACCCGGGGCGCGGCCCGGTCCACTGGGCGGACGTCCGGGGCTGCGGGGTCCGCTGCCCGCTCCACGGTTCGGGCCCGGGCCGGGCTGCTGGAACGACGCCTGCGCGAGCTCCACCTCGTCCTCGTCCCGGGTTTCGGCCCCTTCGATCAGGCTGACGGCCGCGAGGGCGATGTCGACGACGTCGAATTCCTCGGTCAGCGGCTCGATCACGCCGCGGAATCGATCGTGACCGCCGGTCTCGAGGGCGTCGCGCAGGTTCGCCCGCAGGAGCTCGAGCCGGCGTTCACGCAGGTCGGCGACCGTCGGCAGGCGGGCGATCTGGAGCTTCGACCGCGTCGCTGACTCGATATTGCGGAGCAGGCGGTGCTCGCGCGGCTCGACGAGGGTGATGGCCACTCCCTCGCGGCCCGCCCGGCCCGTTCGGCCGATGCGATGCACATACGCATCGGGGTCGGACGGGACGTCGAAGTTGACGACGTGGCTGACGTGCTCGATGTCGAGGCCGCGCGCGGCCACGTCCGTCGCGACGAGCACGTCCAGGGAGCCGTCGCGGAAGCGGCCCATGATCCGGTCGCGCGCCTCCTGGGCGAGGCCGCCATGCAGGGCGCCCGCGTCATGGCCGCGGCTGCTCAGCGCTTCGGCCAGGTCGTCGACCTCGCCGCGGGTCCGGGCGAACACCAGGGTGGAGGTCGGGTCCTCTACGTCGAGGATGCGGCACAGCGCCGGGAGCTTGTCGACCCGCCGCACGACGTAGGCGGTCTGCCGGACGCGCGCGACGCCGTCCGAGGTGGCCTTCTCGGCGTGGACCGTGATCCGGGCCGGGTCGCGCAGGTGGCGCTTGGCGATCCGGGTGATGGTCGGCGAGATCGTGGCCGAGAAAAGGGCGGTCTGGCGGTCGGCCGGCGTGGCCGACAGGATGGTGTCGAGGTCCTCGGCGAAGCCCATGTCGAGCATCTCGTCGGCCTCGTCGAG
>JAXDKY010000381.1:0-3651 GCA_034666885.1 Chloroflexota bacterium | reverse complement strand
TTGGGCCAGGCCGAGCTTGATCCGGGCCGCCATCCGCATCGAGATCCGCTGGCCGATCACGGCCTGGACGGCCGCCTCGTACGGCGAATAGAAGCAGACGGGGCGAAGGTGGTCGAACTCGATCTGGAGGCGTCCGATGACCGGGTCGCGTCGGGCCACCTCCTCCCACCCGCGACCGTCATGGTCGAGCGAGAAGGTCCTTGCCACCTGCGCCCCCACCACGACCGGATCGACGGACGATCCCAGGGGCCCCGCCGCCTCGCCGCGCACGACGTCCCCGTCCTGCCAGACGACGACGCCCGCGGAGCTCGCCCAGCCGTCGACGGGAAACGCCATCGACAGGCGCTCTCCCTGGTCGGCGAACGTGCCGCCGGCCGGGGTGAAGCCGCCGAGGAACCGCTGCGCCGCCGCCAGGCTGAATCGACCCTGCGGGTGGATCTCCAATGCGGTCATGACGGGAGTATCGCCCTCGCGATGCTGCCTGAGCACCCGCAGGCCCCGCGCGGCGGGGGCCCGCCGTGCCCGGCGTACAATCCCGCCGATGGCGATCTACCTCGACCACGCGGCGACGACACCGGTCCGGCGCGAGGTCCTCGACGCGATGCTGCCGTACCTGACGGAGGATTTCGGCAACCCGTCGTCCGGTCACTCGTTCGGGCGACGCGCGCGGGCGGCGCTCGACGAGGCTCACGAGCGAGTGGCCGCGCGTCTCCGCGCCGAGGCCCGCGAGATCGTCTTCACCTCCGGGGGCACCGAGGCGAACAACCTCGGCCTGAAGGGCGCGGCATGGGCCGGCAAGGCTCGCGGGCATCGGATCGTGACCTCGGCTGTCGAGCATCACGCCGTCGGCCACACCCTTCGGTATCTGGAGAAGTTCGGCTTCGAGATCGTGGAGCTGCCGGTCGACCGCTACGGCAGGGTCGACCCCGACCAGCTCGATGCCGCGATCACCGACAAGACGATCCTCGTCTCGATCATGCTCGCGAACAACGAGGTCGGCACGATCCAGCCGATCGCCGAGATCGGTCGCCGCGTCCGCGCCCACCGCGGCGTCCTGTTCGCCGTCGACGCGATCCAGGCAGGGCCGTATCTCGACATCGACGTCGAGGCGCTCGGCGTCGACATCCTGTCGATCAGCGCCCACAAGTTCGAGGGCCCGAAGGGGATGGGCGCGCTCTATCTCCGCCACGGGACCCACATCCTCGCCCAGCAGCAGGGTGGCTCCCAGGAGCGGCATCGCCGCGGCGGCACCGAGAATGTCGCCGGCGCGGTTGGTCTCGCGACGGCCTACGACCTGTCGGCGGCCGAGCGGGGCGAGACCGTGAAGCGCATGCGACGCCTGCGCGAGCGCCAGCAGAAGGCGGTCCTCGCCGTGGACGGGACGGAGCTGACGGGTCATCCCAAGGAGCGCCTGCCGGGCCTCCTGTCCGTGATCGCGCGCGACACCGACGGCGCGTCGGTGACGATGTCGCTGGACCTCGTGGGGATTGCCGCGTCGGTCGGTTCTGCCTGCACGACCGGCTCGACGGAGGTCTCGCACGTCCTCTCCGCCATGGGCTACCCGGACGAGGAGGCACGCGGCGCGCTCCGCCTGTCGCTCGGTCGGACGACGACCGAGGTCGAGATCGAGGAGGCTGTCGGGATCGTGCCCCGTGTCCTCGCGTCGATGCGGATCGGCGGTGTCGCGGTTGCCGCGGATCCGCTCGGGCAGGGCGTGGCGGTGGGATGACGGAGGTCCCTCCCGGATGAGCCGGATCCTTGTCGCGATGTCAGGGGGCGTCGATTCATCCGTTGCGGCCGCGCTGCTCCACGAGCAGGGTCACGACGTGGTCGGCGTCTGGATGCGTCTCCACGATGTCGCCGATAGCTACTCGGAGTTCAAGAAGAGCTGCTGCTCGCTCGATGCCGCCGACGACGCCCGCCGGGTGGCCGGACACCTCGGCATTCCCTTCTACGTGATGAACCTCGAGCGGGAGTTCGACGCGGGCGTCCTCCAGCCGTTCCTCACGGCGTACCTGGACGGCCGAACCCCGAGCCCGTGCGTCGACTGCAACACCTACGTGAAGTTCGGCGCGTTGCTCGGGCGGGCCCGTCACCTGTACGACTGCGAGGCCGTGGCGACCGGGCACTACGCACGCCGCGACGTCACCGATGACGGCCGGACGCGACTGCTCCGGGCCCGTGACGACGACAAGGACCAGACCTACTTCCTGTACGGCCTCCGACAGGACCAGCTCGAGCATGCGCGGTTCCCACTCGGCGAGCTCACCAAGCCGGAGGTCCGGGCGATCGCTCGATCGCTCGACCTCTCGACCGCCGACAAGCCTGAGAGCCAGGAGATCTGCTTCGTGCCCGGTGGCGACTATCGGGAGACGCTCCGCGAACGGGCCGGCTGGGTTCCGGAGCCCGGCCCGATCGTCGATGCCGACGGCGCACGGGTCGGGGAGCACGGCGGGTCCGCCGGGTTCACGGTCGGTCAGCGGCGGGGGATCGGCCTCGCCGCAGACGCGCCGCGCTATGTCAGCCGGATCGATCCGCTTTCGAACACGATCCAGCTTGGCCGACGAGAGGATCTCGAGACGACGACCGTGCCCCTGGGTGGAGTGACCTTCGTCGACGATCGGCCGCCTGGCGCCGGCCCGTTCCGCGCCGAGGCCCGGATCCGTCATCGCGGCACGCCGATCCCCGCGACGGTCCGTCCGGCAACGCCTGAAGAGCCGCGCCGAGGCGGTCGCTGGATCGTCGAGACCGACGAGCCGGTGTGGGCGGCCGCGCCGGGCCAGGCGTGCGTCCTGTACGACGGGGAGGTGGTCCTCGGGGGCGGCCGCATCGAAGTCCCCGAATCCGCCGAGCGCCACGAGACGAACACCACCCTCGAGACCCCGGCCCGGCGCGTGCTGGCGGCGTCGGCGTGATCGGGCCGGCGCCAGTCCTCGCCCTGCTCGTCGGGATCTTCCACAGCGCGCTGTACGTGCTGATTCGAGGCACTGCCGGCGGTCAGCTGCCGCTGCTCGTGCTCGCGGCATTCCTCGGGGCGTGGGCCGGGGACGCGCTGGGGGCGCGGCTCGGGATCGACATCTTCCGGATCGGCGATTTCCGGTTGCTGGCCGCCTCGGCGATGGCCTGGGTCGGGATCGGCGTCGTGTCGGTCATCGCCATCCTTGGCCCGACTCGCCGTCCGAAGGTCGGGCCATGAGCGATCGGGAAACGCTTTCGAAGCCGCTCGAGACGCTCGTCCGCGCCGTGGCCGGTCGCCCGGACGACGACCAGCGCGCTTCGACCTTTGCCCGGGGCCTGGCGCTCGGCGCCCTGGTCGGGGCCGCCATCGCCGGCTCCACGATCTGGCAACGCCGTCAGGCCACGACCGCCCGCCGAGCTCCGCGCTCGACATCGAGTCCGATCGGGCCGCTTCGAACCAGCGAGGGCGAACCGCCGGGCTGAGCCAGCCAGCGCGAAGGGTTCGATCGGGGCCGCCGTTCGGTACCATTGCCGCCGATGCCGACCCCCGTTGCCGAGCACGATCCGCGGATCAAGCCGCTGCCCGCCGCCGAGATCCGCCGCCGCTTCGTCGAGTTCTTCGCGGAACGCGGGCATACCGCAGTGCCAAGCGCCAGCCTCGTCCCGGCCGGCGACTCGACGCTCCTGTTCACG
>JAXDKY010000380.1:0-4676 GCA_034666885.1 Chloroflexota bacterium | reverse complement strand
GTTCGACCCGACGCCCCTGATCGAACACCGCGAGGAGCTGCGCCGAGAGCTCGGTTTCGAGCCGGATCAGCGGGTCGTGATCGTGACCGTGGGCGGGTCCGGGGTCGGCGAATCGCTGCTGCGGCGTGTCATCGCGAGCTACCCGGAGGCGTCGCGCCGGGTCAACGGCCTGCGCATGATCGCCGTCGCCGGTCCACGGATCGACCCCGCCTCGCTCGACGCGCCGGCCGGCGTCGAGGTGCGGGCGTTCGTCCCCGACCTGTATCGACATCTCGCGGCCTGCGATCTCGCGGTCGTGCAGGGCGGCCTGACCACGACGATGGAGCTTGCCGCCGCCCGCCGGCCGTTCCTGTACTTCCCGCTGCGCGACCATTTCGAGCAGAACCGGCACGTGCGCCATCGACTCGAGCGCTATGGCGCTGGGCGCTACATGGAATACGCCGCATCCCCGCCCGAGGTGATCGCTGCGGCCATCGCCGAGGAGATCGACCGCCCGGTCGACTACCGCCCGGTCGAGACCGACGGTGCCGCGCGGGCGGCGGCGCTCATCGCGCCCCTCATCTAGGGGGCGACCTGGCTCAGCCGATGCCGCGCCAGCGCGTCGGCGTCAGGCGGATCACGTGCGGGTACTCGCGCTCGAAGTACTCGGGCTCCCAGCCGTATCCCTTGAGTTTGCTGTCGTACTTCGCCACGTAGGCCGGGTGATCCGAGTAGCGCGGGCCGGTCGGGTCGAACCGCGCGGTACCCTCCATCCAGACGACGTCGTCGCCGTCGACGTCCGTGTTGAGGTTGAACGAGACCCGCGGGTTGGTGGCCAGGTTCCCGTTGCGCTTCGCGGTCTTGTGCGAGTACAGGAAGATCTCGTCGCCGGTCCACAGGAACCAGATCGGCGCGGACTGGGGCCGCCCATCGGGCGTCACGGTCGTGAGCCACCCGATCTTCTCGCCGGCGAGCCGCTCGAGTGCGTGGGCACCGGCCTTCGTCGATGGGTCAAGGGTCGCGGTCATCGAGCCTCCTCTTGTCTTGGTTCTGGGCGGTCATCCGGCGGCGCGCGATAGGTCCAGGCGAAGGAGGTCCTCGCCCCACTTGGCCTCACCCGTCTTCGCAAATCCATAGTGCAGGTAGAACGGCTGCGGCGAGCTGGCGCCCGCCGTGCAGCTGGTCAACAGGAACTCGGCGTTCGGCTTGGTCCCCAGGTAGGCGACGACCGCGTCGATCGTGGCCCGACCATAGCCCCGACCCTGGTGGGCAGCATCGATCAGCAGACGCCACAGGTAGTACGGCCCGACGATGTCGTCATCGGCGGCCAGTCGCTCCGCCGGGATGTCGTCGCTGATCATCACGAACCCGACCAGCTGGTCGCCGTCGTGGACGGACCACATCCGCGGACAGGCATGGGCGTCCTCGATGGCGTCCTCGAAGTGACTCGCCATCGAGCCGAGGTAGCGCTCCTGGCCTGGCCCGCGCCGCAACCCGAGCACGGCCTGCCGGTCGGCGTCGGTGAGGATGTCGCGCAGCTCGACCGTCGCCATCAGCGGGCGACCGGTACCTGGCGGACCTCGTCGAGGAAGGCCAGCGAGCGGGCCTGCCGCTCGAGCGCCTGGCTCGTGAAGTCGCGCAGGGCGGTCTCGACCTCGCGCTCGACAGCCGCGGCGATGCGCAGTTCGGCGAGCGCCTCGATATCGAGTCGCTGGTAAGCCTTCAGGAGCTTCAGGCCCTCGAGCGTGAGTCCCGTCCGGTCGTGGGGCGGGCCCGGACAGCGCTCGCACAGGACGCCGCCGAGCGGCGGGACCCAGCGGAAGCGCTCGTCGGCCTCGAGCATCCGGTCACATTCGACGCAGCGGTCGACCTCGGGGCGCTGGCCGAGCTCATCGAGGAGGTGCATCTCGTACCAGCGCGCGACCCGACCCGGCGACATCTTCGCGTCGAGCAGCTCGTAGGCCCGTCGCAGGAGCGCGTAGAGCGGCTCCGCGGCATGCCGCTCCTCGAGACTGCGGTCGGCCAGCTCGGCCAGATACCAGGCCGTGGCGGCACTCTCCAGGGAGTCGCGCAGGTTCAGCCAGGCGTGTCCGACGCGCACTTCGGTGACCACGTCGAACGTGCGGCCGCGGGAGAGCCCGACGGTCAGCTCCGCGAACGGTTCCAGGCTGCCACCGAGCCGCGACGTCGGTCGCCGGACGCCCTTGGCGATCGCCTTGAGCTTGCCACTGGCCGGGGTGATGAGCGTCAGGACGCGGTCGGCCTCGCCCAGATCGAAGCGCGACAGGACGATGGCGTCGGTGGTATAGCGACGCGGGATGGGCATCTCGAAGCCGACGGTATCACGGCTCGTCGGGCGTGTCGGAAGGCGATGTGTGGCGGGCGTCGACGGCCGCCACGCGAGCCCGGAAGGCCTCGGGATCCGGTGCCTCACGGATGACGCCGTCATCCTCGTCTGGCGGGTCGATCATCGCGGCGGGAGCGTCGGCGATCCTGATGGCCAGCGTGAGCCAGCGATGCCCGCGGCGGAGCACCAGGAAGAGAACCACGAAGCTCCCGACGAACCACCCCAGGCTGAAGACCGTCCCGATCGGTGGTCCGGGCGAGCCGAGGAGCGCGTACGCCCCGAACACGATCACGGCAAGCGCGGCGAAGATCACGACCGAGATGGCCACGACCACGGGGAGGAGAACGAGGAGCAGGATCCCATTCGCCGCCCGGCCGACATAGAAGGCCGCGTAGCTTCGGACGATCTGTTCGAGCAGCGAGGGAGGCCTGCGCTTGGGTCCCATATCAGGAGAACGCCGGAACCGGCCCGACCGTTACGCCCCATCCGAGGCGGCTCCGCTGGCGTACCACCGGTAGACGCCGGTACGGTCGCGTCCCCCGTGCCGGCGTCGACTCGGGGGTCGCTCCCGTGGTCGGCGTTCCGGCCCGGGCGCCACCACGTTCCAATCGTGGCGCCAGACGGGTGAAGGCCAACAGGCTACTGGCAGCGTACACGTTTCGTGTAGACTGGCGCCACGATGACCACGACGCTGCCCGACCTGGACCTCGAAGAGCTCATCGCCGACACCGAGGCGGAGATCGTTCGCCTCGTCCAGGACCGCGACCCGTCGACCCACGGCCTGTACGAGATGGTCCGCTACCACCTCGCGCTCGACGGCTCGGGCGCCAGCGGCGGCAAGCGCATCCGCCCCCTGCTCGGTCTGCTGGCCTACGCCTCGATCGCCGGCGACCACCGCAAGGCGCTGCCAGGCGCGGCGGCGGTCGAGCTCGGACATAACTTCAGCCTCGTCCACGACGACATCGAGGACGGCGACCGCGAGCGGCGCCACCGGGCGACGCTCTGGATGCGGCACGGCGTCCCCCAGGCCATCAACGCGGGCGACACCCTCTTCAGCCTGTCGCGCATCGCGCTGCATCGACTGACCGACCTCGGCTTCTCCGATGCGAAGGTCCTGCGCCTCATGCGCCTGTACGACGAGACCTGCCTGGCGTTGTGCGAGGGCCAGTACATCGATATCGCCACGAGCGAATCGGACGAGGTGATGTCGGTCGACGCGTACCTCGACATGATCGGGCGCAAGACGGCGGCCCTGATCGCGGGCTCGATCGAAGCGGGCGCGCTCCTCGCGACCGACGACGAGGAGGTCATCGGGCGCTATCGGCGGTTCGGCTGGGCACTCGGCCTCGCGTTCCAGATCAACGACGACCTCCTCGGCATCTGGGGCGCCGAGCAGGCGACCGGCAAGGAGCCGTCCGACGTCGCGCACCGGAAGAAGACGCTGCCCGTCATCTACGCCGCGGAGCACGCGGGGCCGGAGGACCGGGCTCGATTGCTGGAGCTCTACAGCCACCCCGATCCGTCGGCGGCCGAAGTCGCCGAGATCGTCCAGATCCTGGAGCGGGTCGGCGCCCGCGATTACACCCGCGACCAGGCGCGCCGCTACCGTGACGAGGCGCTGGCCGAGCTCGATGCCGCCGGCGTCGTCCAGCCGGCGCCCCGCGCCAGGCTCCAGCAGATCATCGTCGGGGTGATCTCGGCCTGAGGCCGCGTCCCTAGCGGTCCGCCTCGTCGTCCTTCGGGTGTTCCGGGTCGTGCGTCCGCACGACCAGCACCTTGCCGACCCGCCGGCTGTCGGTCGTCTCGACGGTCAGGGTCAGGCCATCGACGGTCACCTGGTCGCCGGGCTTCGGCACCCCACCGATCCGGTGGTAGATGAGCCCGCCAACCGTGTCGTACTCGTCGGCGTCGTCGAGCGGCATCTCGGTCTCGAACAGCTCCATGAGGTCGTCGACAGCTGCGCGCCCGTCGACCCGCGCCTCGTCGTCGGAAAGCTTGACGATCATGGGCTCCTCGACGTCGTACTCGTCCTGGATCTCGCCGACGATCTCCTCGATCAGGTCCTCGATCGTAACAAGGCCCGCCGTACCGCCGTATTCGTCGAGCACGACCGCCAGGTGCACTTTGCGTCGCTGGAGCTCGTGCAGCAGGTCGTCGACCGTCATCGATTCGGGCACGAAGACCGGCGTCCGCAACAATGTCCGCAGCGGTGGCGCCTCGGCACCGCCGGGCTTCAGGAACGGCAGGAGGTCCTTGGCGTAAAGGATGCCGACGATCTCGTCGATCGTGTCTTCGTAGACCGGGATGCGGCTGTGGCCCTGCTCGATGATGGTGTAGATCGCCTCCTCCA
>JAXDKY010000379.1:0-2752 GCA_034666885.1 Chloroflexota bacterium | reverse complement strand
TCGGCGGAGCGTCGATGCCCCTCGGTTCGTTCGGCGATCAGCACCAGCTCGAGATCCGGATCACCGGGCGGCGCGGCCAGGTGCTCCTCGACATGGCGCGGCCACGCGTCGCGCGCTCGATGGGCGGCATCGATGTCGAGGTCGCGCTTTCAGACGAGGACGTGCGCTGGTCGTTCGACCGAGTGACGGATCGGATGGTCGACCTCGTCCTCGGGCGCACGTCGGTCAATCCGTCGCCGGCGTCGCTCGGGGCGCGGGTCGTCGACATCCTCGACGGGATGTACCGGAGCGCGGCCTCCGGCCGGATCGAGGCGGTCTGCCGGGGCTGACCCCCGCCGGTGGCTCGGTCACGAGCGGCCGGATCGGCATCCGCACGCCGGCCCGGATCACGGCGACCGGGACGAGGCGCTGACGGGCCTCACGGACGTCGCCCGCGGAGTCGACGAGGTCGAACCGACCCTCCTCGACGCGCAGGACGCTGACATCGGCCTCCGACCCGACGGCCAGGCTTCCGATCTGGCCCGTCATCCCGAGCGTCGCTGCCGGCGCTGACGTGACCATCGCGACGACTTCCTGGAGGGACAGCCCGAGCAGGAGGAACTTCGACATCGTCGTCGCGAGGTCGTGGACCGGCGACGCGATGTTGAAACGGTGCAGGTCGGTGCTGATCGAGTCCGGTCGGAAGTCGTCGGCGAGGGCGGCTTCCGCGACGCGCCACGTGAAGCTCCCGGCGCCATGGCCGACATCGAACCGCACCCCACGCGTGCGAGCCTCTCGGGCGGCCGGCACGATCCGACCGTCGTGGCCCAGGATCCCGCCGGGCCGCCAGCCCGTGAAGGAATGCGTCACGACGTCGCCGGGACGGAGCCGATCGACGACCTCCTCGAGACCGAACGGCGTGCCGCCGATGTGGACCATCACCGGCAGCGCGGTGGCCGTGCCGGCCTCGAGCGCGCGCTCCAGCCCCGCGATCCCGTTCGGCCCGGCCAGCATCTCCGACACGCGGACCTTGAAGCCCACGATCAGGTCGCGATTCGCCTCGGCCACCGCGATGGCGCGCTCCGGGTCGGCGAAGCGGAGGTCGTGCAGCTCACCGAGGTGGGTGTCGACCTGGCCCATCGCACTGATGTTCAGGAACGCGAGGATCCGGCCGCGCGACGGCTCCGCGACCAGCTTGCGGAACCCGGCAAAGGTGTTGGCGCCGGCGGACCCGCCATCCACCACGGTCGTCGCGCCGCGGCCGAGACAGGTCAGATCGGCCTCGACCGACAGGTCCGCGACTCCGGGATAGACGTGGACGTGGAGATCCACGAGCCCGGGCACGACGAGCAGACCCGTCGCGTCGAGGACATCGGCCGAGGGGTCCGGGGTCAGGTCCGGCCCCACGGCACCGATCCGCCCGGCCTCGATCCGGAGGTCGCTCCTGGCATGAAGACCGTTGGCCGGGTCGATGACCGTGCCGCCGGCGATGTGCAGGGTCTGGTTCGTCACGGGTGCGGGACCTCCAGTAGGCGATGGTCGGCCATGGCCTCAGCGCTCACTCGACGGGCGCGGCGAGAAGGCGCGCCGGCGTCCGGACCAGCATCGCGTCGAGGGCATCCTCCTCCACGCCGAAATCGCGCAGGAGCGGCACGACGTGCTCGAGCAAGTGTGCGTAGCCCCAGCCGCCCCAGCGCCGGAGCCGTGTCCGGACGCCGACGTCCTGACCGAGGACGATCCGGTCACCGTAGCCGTCCTGGACCAGCGCGGCCACCACCGCCACGACATCCCGATCCGACGGCGGCCAACGACCGGGACCGAGCAGCGAGTGGTCGAAGCCGAACAGATCGAACCCGAGCGTGGCGCCGCGGTCGGCCAGCGCGCGCAACTCGTCCGGACGGTCGATGGCGGTATTGGCGTGACCGAGGATCACGCGGGTCGACTCGGCGCCGGCGCCGGTCAGGACGTCGAGGACCGCGCGTCCTTCGTGCCCCCACGGATGCAGATGGATGGAGATGGCCAGGCCGCTCGTTGCGGACGCCGCGGCAACCGCCCGGAGCACCTTGACCTCGGCCGGCTGGACCGGGTCCGACGTCCCGATCTCACCAAAGATCCCGGGCCGGATCCCGGTCTCGGCGATCCCGTGGTCCACGGTCTCCAGCAGGCGCCGCGCGACCCCTTCGACGCTCGAGCTGGCGATCCACGCCTCCTGGACGGGTGCGAGGTACTGGCCGGTCCCCAGCACGACGTGCACATTCGCCCGCTGCGCGATCTCGAGCACCCGGCTGGCGTCCTGACCCATAGACGGCGGGGTCAGCTCGACGATCGTGCCGCCACCGGCGCGGACGAAGGGCCGAAGCTCATCGACCGCGACATCGACGTCGGTCAGGCGGTAGTTGTCCGGGTGCGCGCCCGGGTTCCAGCGGGCCTCCGCAGCGGTGGCGCCATCCCACGGGCCTGTTGCTGTCGTCGCGTAGCCGTGGACCGCAAGGAGCGGCGTCGAGTCCATCCACAGGTGCTCATGCGTCGTCGTGATCCCGAGCCGCGCGGGATCGACCGGTCCGCGCACGGTGCGGACCATGTGCCCCGGGCCGACCGCGCTCATCGGAACTCGACCGTCTCGGCGAGTACCGTCTCGGTGACCCCGGCCAGCGACACGACGAGCTCGACCTCGTGCGGCCCGACGGGCACGGGATCCGGCAGGCGGACCTCGGCGGTCTGGTGGCGGCGGATGTACGACCCATGTTCGGGGCCGAGGTCGGCGGCGCGGACC
>JAXDKY010000378.1:0-4153 GCA_034666885.1 Chloroflexota bacterium | reverse complement strand
AACTGCAGCTGCTCCGGGTGGCCATCCCGGCACTCGCGCTCGCGATCGTGCTCGGAGCCCGCCGGCGCCGCGTTTCGTGGCTGGTGGTCGCCGCCCTGATCGTGCTCGAGATCGCCCTGGCGAGCCGCTATTTCGCCGCGGAGCTCGTCGCCGTCCTGTTCATCGGCATCGGCCTCGCCGGCTGGCGCATCCGGCCGCGGCTGGTGTTGGCCGGGGCGGTCATCGCGATCGTGGGCTTCGGCGGTGTCCAGGTGCTTCGAGCCTACGACCAGGCCGCCGGGCGGGAGGTCGCGTTCGCCATGGAACGGACGGTGAACCGGGTCGTCCTCGTCCAGCCCAGGACGCTCGAGGCGCTGCAGGCCGCCATCCCCGCCGAGCAACCGTACTTCGCCGGGCTCACGTGGTTGCGCCGACTGGGGCCCGCCCTGGGACGGCCCGACATCCCGAATCTGGGGTACTGGGTCTATCCGCGGATCTTTCCGGGCCAGGTGCCGCCCGGGTACGCGGCGCCCGGCCTGATCGGCGAGGCGTGGGCCAACTTCGGACCGCTCGGGCTGGCCCTCTTCGCGCTGCTCGGGGTCACCGCGGAGCGCCTCGGGGCGTTCCTCGCGAGACGGCGGCATGCCACCGGAGACCTCATCGCGGGGACGTTGGCGGTCGTGTTCCTCGCGCGGACCCACGCCCTGGGGCTCAACGGGCTGGCGTTCCTGCTGGTGCTCGTGGTCGTCTGGCGGATCGTCGCCGCCGGCGGCCTCGCTGGGACGCGTTCGGCGCTGGTGGACGTCGTTCGATGGCGCGCCTGAGCTTCCGGCGCCTGACGACCGGGGGGCTCGCCGCCGGCGTGGTGGCTGCGCTCCTGGTCGCTGCCGTGGTCGGGCTCGGCTTCGCCCGGATCGCGCCCGGTTGGGCACCCCTCGCGCCGGACGACGCCCGTTACCTGTTCGTCGGCCTGTCGGTCCTCGACGGGCAGGGTGCCGTGACCCCGAGTGGCGGGGCGTACCTGCTGCGTTCGCCTGTATACGGCGTCGCCATGGCGCTGGGGAGCCGGCTGGTCGGCGGCGATCCCCTCGTCGGCGCCCACATCGTGGTCGTGGTCCTGTCGCTGCTTGGCCTCCTGGCAGCGGTCCGGATCGCCTGGCTGGCGGCCGGACCGGGCGGTGCGGCCGGGACTGCCGTCGGCCTGGTGGCCACGCCGCTCATCTGGCAGCTCCTGCCGTCCTTGCGCATCGACCTTCCCCAGACCGCGCTCGTCGTCGGGATCCTCTTGCTCGCCTGGCGGCCGACGACGCGCCGCTGGGCGGCGGCCGGCGTGCTGCTGGGCCTCGTCGTCCTCGTCAAGGAGACGGTCCTGCCGCTCCTCCTCCTGCCGGTCGGCCTTGTCGGGCTCATGCCCGGAGCGACTCTGCGGCGGCTTGCCCTCGCCTATGTCGGGGCCGCGGTCGTCACCGCCGCGTGGTGGTGGGTCGTGGTCTGGACGACGATCGGGCAGGTCTTCCCGGCAAATGCCCTCGCCGTCGTCGAGGCACGGGACGTGACAGCAGCCCTGCGACTGCCCTGGACGGCGGTACCGCTCCTCGCGGTGTTCACGGTCAGCTGGGGCGTCGTCGCGGTGCGGGCCCGCCGCGAGTTGGGGCCCCGGCTGCTCCTCGCCGCCGCGATCGCGCTCGCACCGGCCGCCCTCTACGCGGCGGCGCAGAGCCTCAATGCCCGGAACTTCGCCGGTCTGGCCGTCCTGTCCGCGATCGCCGTCGGGATCGCCGGGGCCACGCTGGTCGCGGCCGCTCGCCCGCGGCTCCAGCGAGGAATCGCGGCCACTCCACGCTCGCGCGCCGTCGCGACGGTCACGCTGGCCGTCCTCGTCGTGATCGCCGTGGCCGGGCCCGTCGTCGGACAGCGCGCCGTCCGTAGATCCGCACCCGACCGCCTGACCGACGCCCTCGTCGCCTGGATCGATGACCACGTCGAGGACGGCGGCCGGATCGTCATGCCGTTTCGCGAGCGCGAGGAGATCGCCCTGCGCCGGTTCGGGCGCACCGAGGTGCGCCTGCTCGGGGCCCGGCGGGTCGACCCCGCCGCACCGCCGAACAGCTTCATCTGGATGGGCCTTCGCGACCGCCAGCTGTTCGGCTATCCGCGGACCGGCTGGGTCACCGCCCTGACCGACCCACCGGCGACGTACCTCGTGCTGGTGAGCCCCCATCCGTTCACGCCGACCGACCTCGTCAGCGCGCCGGTCGAGCCGGCCCTCCCGGGGCTGGCGCGCGTCGCGAGGCTCGACGAGGGCAACGACCAAGCCGACATCCTGCGCATCGACCCGGTCGCCGTGCGCGACGGCACGCCCGCGGTCCCGCTGCACCTGACCGAAGCGGCCGCGCTCGCATGGCTCGACCTGGCGGCCGGCCCGGACGCCGTCGAGCGCCTCGTGGAGGCTCGGCCGGTCATCACCAGCGGTGATGTCGAGACCTTGCTCCCGAGGCTCGGCGTGGCAGCGTGTTCGATGTCCTCGATGGATGGGCAGGTGAGCATCGCCCCCGCGGGAACATGCACGGGTCAGTAGCGGTGCGCTGGTGCACAGGACCCACGTTCCTTCCGTGCCAGCCGACCGGGGTGTAGCGAGATCTCGGCCAAGCTGCCACCGTTAGCGCATGACCGAATTCCGAGCGCGCTCCCGACACCTCGCCCACTTCCTGGGGCCCATCGCCGGGGCCATGCTGACCTTGTCGCTGCTCGGTGCAGCGAACGTCGCAGCCGCCGGCGATGCGTCGACCCCGATGGTCCTCCAGAACGTTTCGCTCGAGGACATCGTCAACAACAAGCTTGGCATCTGCAATGGCAGCTTCACCCACGTGATGAAGAGCGCTGCAGGCCCGACGAACGCGAGGAACTACCTCAATGCCGCGCAGCGGTGCGGCCTCAAGGTGATCTTCTCGTTCCCGGAGACGGTCAACTATTCCCTCGGCCGGGTCTATCCGACCAGGGTCGCCTACTGGGTCAACCTGGTGAAGAACCACCCGGCGCTGTACGGCTACCTCACGGTCAAGGAGCCGTCCTGGAACCACATCTCGGCGCCCGAGATCCGTTCCCTCTACACCGCCTTCCATCGCGCCGACCCGAACCATCCGGTCATCGCGCTCTTCGGCGACATCCCTCACTTCAACGGCACGGCGAACCCGTGGACCGTCGGCATGGCCGACATCCTCGCGGTCGACTGGTATCCGATCGAGACGTCGAGCGGTGGTTGCTCGCGGACCGGCCGCGTGTACATCAGCTATGGGTCCAAGTGGTTCGGCAAGATCAAGGCCGTGCTCGCGGCCGAGACGCCCGGCACGCCGGCCTGGCTGATGGTCCAGACGCACAAGAACCTGGCCCCCAGTTGCCACAAGAAGCAGCTGCCGACCGATAGCCTGCTACGCCGCCAGATCCGGGAAGGCTTCCAGTACCTCGGAGCCACGGGCATCGCCTTCCATACCTGGGCCAACACCAACTACACCATGGACGAGCGTCGCAACCCCACGATGGTGTCGCAGATGAAGACCATCTCCAACGAGGTCCACGCCGGCACCTTCCAGTGACCTGAGGCGGGCCCCACCGCCAGACGGACACATGATCGAACCCCGCGGGTAGCCCGCGGGGTTCGATCATATGCAGCGTCGCGAAGGGGTCCCTCAGTCCGCGGTGGCAGCGGCTCCCGACCAGGTGCCGAAGGGTCGCTCGGCCGGGAAGTTGGCCGCGATCCAGGCGCGGCAGGTATCGAGCTTGAGCGCGAACGCCGACCCGCCGATGGACTGGGCGAAGGTCCGCGGCCCGAACACGGCCCGCTTGGAGTCCGCGAGGTCGATCTTGCCGAACAGGGCGAACAGGTCGACGGCGCGCTTGACGGGCAGGTCGGTCCGAACCGTCTGCGAGGCGACCTTCAGGAGCGCGGGCAGGTCGTCGACGCCGCGCGTGCGCACCTTGGCGAAGGCCGCCATGACCAGCAATTGCTGGCGCCGCGCGCGACCGAAGTCGTTGTCGCCCTTCCGGCTCCGGGCGAAGATCAACGCATCGATCGGCCCGAGGTGGCTCTTGCCGGCGGGCAGCCCCCAGCCCTGGCGATGGGCGTTCACCCAGTAGTGCGCGTCGTAATAGGCCTTGTCGAGCGTCACGTCGACGC
>JAXDKY010000377.1:0-2759 GCA_034666885.1 Chloroflexota bacterium | reverse complement strand
TCCGTGCATTTCACGGACTCTGGGGTTGCAGGGGCGAGCCAAACCCATTGCGTTCCGGCTCATCCGCGGCCGAGCAACGCCCTCGCGATGACGAGGCGCTGCACCTGCTGGGTCCCCTCGTAGAGCTGCGTGATCTTCGCGTCGCGCATCATCCGCTCGACCGGGAAATCCTCCGTGTAGCCGTAGCCACCGAGGACCTGCACGGCATCGGTCGTCACCGCCATGGCCGCGTCCCCGGCCACCAGCTTCGCGAGCGCCGACCAGCGCGGCGAGTCCGGGGCGTTTGACTCGATCTCGACGCAGGCCTTGTAGAGGAGCTGGCGAGCGGCCTCGGTGCGAGCGTCCATGTCGGCCAACATCGCCCCGACCATCTGGAAGTCGCCGATCCGCTGGCCGAACTGCTTGCGGTCGCGGGCATAGGCCGCGGCCGCCTCGAGGGCACCCTGCGCAATCCCCACCGCCTGAGCGGCGATCCCGGGCCGGCTTCGATCGAGGGTGCGCATCGCGATGTCGAATCCGTCCCCCTCCTCACCAAGGAGGTTGGCCGCCGGCACGCGGACCTTGTCGAAGGCGAGCTCCGCCGTCGGGCTGCCGCGGATGCCCATCTTGTGCTCCAGTCTCGTGACCGCAAAGCCTTCCGTCGGGACTTCGACGACGAAGGCGCTGAGGCGTCGATGGCGGGCCGCCTCGGGATCGGTCACGGCGAAGACCACGATCAGGTCCGCCACGGAGCCATGGCTGATGAACCGCTTGGCGCCGTCGATCACGTACGCGTCGTCGTCGCGGACGGCGCGGGTGCGGGCCGCCGCGACGTCGGAGCCAGCCTCGGCTTCGGTCAGGGCGACGGCGATCAGGTGTTCCCCGCTGGCCAGCTTCGGGAACCAGCGGGCCTGTTGCTCCGGGGTTCCCGCGATCGAGATGGGAAGCGAGCCCAGTTCCTGGACCGCGAGGATGAGCCCGGTCGTCGCGCAGGCTCGGCTGAGCTGTTCGACCGCCAGGCAGATGCTGAGCAACTCGCCACCGAGACCGCCGTGCTCCTCGGGGAACGGGAGCGCGAGGATGTCCTGGTCGGCCAGCAGGCGCCGCAGGTCCTCGGGGAACTCGGCGGTGCGGTCGATGTCGGCGGCTCGGGGGGCGACCCGTTCGTCCGCGAGGACACGGACGGCGTCGCGGAGCATCTCGTGCTCCTCCGTCAGGCGGAACGGCCCGTGGGCGCGGTTCGCGGTCGTCACCGGGGGCATCGTACCGCGCAGCGTGGGGCTGGTCCCCAGCCTTCGCCGGCCTCCGCCGGCGTCCGTCGGCCTATGCTTGGCGCCATGGACCAGAGCACCCAGATCCTGGCCCTCATCGGCGTGGCCGCTGTCGGCATCCTCGCCGTGGTCGCGATCCTGCGTCGAGACCGGGTCACCACCGAGGAAGCTGCCCGCGAGAACCCGTACGCCACCTCCACCGAGGGGATGAAGCGCTGCCCCTCGTGCGGGACGGGCAACCTCGTGACCGATTCGACCTGTTCCACCTGCGGGAAGCGGCTGCCGGGCTGAGCGCGACCACGATTACGTTGCGTGCAGACAACGCTTGCAACGTGAGCGCATCGCACGCCTCGCGCCACGAGATGTTGCGGCCGCAGACATCGGCGCAAGATGCCGGGAGCGGGCAGCACTGACACTCGGTCGATCGAACATGGCCGCCTGAGACCGAGTCGAGCCACTGGCGAACCCGGCCCGTCGCACTCCGGGAGTGTCGATGCGCCGGCGCCACAGCCATGTGATCCGCCCCGTTCGGCGTGGGGTCCTGCGCTTCCGACTGGCCGCCTTGTTCGCGGCGCAGTTCTTCGACCTTGGGACCTTCTCGATGATGGTCGGACGTCACGGGGTGGCGGCAGAGACCAATCCGATCGTCGCCCAGGGCTTCGCCGACTGGGGGATCCTGCTCGTCATCGTCGCGAAGCTCGCGCTGTTCGTGCTGGTCGGCTCGATCGTGGTCCTGCTGGCTGGCCATCCGACGCGACGAGCGAGCCTCGGCATCGCCGCTGTCATCTCGGTCGCCGCCGTCGTGGCGGGCTTCACGGGCGGGGTGTCGAACCTGGCGGCCCTCTGACACCGGACGCCCTACACGACTGGCAGCCGCCGATCCTCCGGGACGTTGGCCAGGCGGGCGGCCAGGACCTCGCTGACATCGAGCGCCGCGACGCCGGCCCCGCCTTCGGCCGCGGCCAGCCCGTCCGACAGCATCACCATGCAGAATGGGCAGGCCGTGGCGACCGTCGTCGCGCCCGTCTCCAGGACCTGGCGGGTGCGCTCGGCGTTGATGCGCGTGCCGCGGGTCTCCTCCATCCACATGCGGCCGCCGCCGGCGCCGCAGCAGAACGTGTTCTCACGGGACTTCTCCATCTCGACGATGTCCGCGCCGGCGGCCCCGAGCACGTCGCGCGGCGCCATCGTCACCCCGTTATAGCGGGCGAGGTAGCACGAGTCGTGCACGGTCACGCTCCCCGGCCGATGGTCGCCCGTCTCCGAGGTCGCGTCCTCCGGCACCGTCGCCAGCCGTCCTGATGACACGAGCTCCGCCAGGTACTGGGAGTGGTGGACGATGCGGAACTGGCCGCCCAGCTGCCCGTACTCGTTGCCGATCGTGTTAAAGCAATGTGGGCACGCGGTCACGATCGTCCGCTCCCCCATCCCGTACCGGTTCAGCGTCTCGACCGCCGCCCCGGCGAGGATCTGGAACACGTAGTCATTGCCCATCCGCCGGGCCGGGTC
>JAXDKY010000376.1:0-3902 GCA_034666885.1 Chloroflexota bacterium | reverse complement strand
AACCGCTCAGCCGACAGGATCTCGTCGAGAACCTCCTCGACGAGATGACGCCGTGGAACCCACGCGAACGGATGTCCGCCTTCCGGAGCTTTCTCCGCGGTTCGCTGAGCCTGATGCATATCCACGTCCTGACGGTCCTCGAGGTCGAGGGGTCCCTGTCGATGAGCCATCTGGCGGAGGAGTTGGGCGTGTCGCTGGCAAGCGTGACCGGCATCGTCGCGCGGATGGAGCAGCGTCGCCTGGTGGAGCGCCGCCATGACGAATCGGATCGCCGCGTCGTCTCGGTCCGCCAGACGCCCCTCGGTGGCGCGGTCTTCGCCCGGTTGCGGCGACATCGCCGCGACAAGCTCTCCAAGCTGCTCGGCCAGCTCTCCGACGTCGAGCTGACGGCATTCCTGACCGGGCTCCGGGCGATGCGCCGGGCGCGTGCCGCCATCGGCGCCGAGAGTGACGCCGGCGCCGGTGACGCGTTGCCGGCGAGCGAAACCAACGACGCGCGCGACACGAGCGACGCCGACGGTCCCGCGGAGCCAGTCTCGTGATCGGGCTCCTCCGGACCTACCTCCGCCCGTACACGACCCAGCTGCTCCTGGTGATGGGGCTGCTGCTGATCCAGGCGATCGGCAACCTGTACCTCCCCGATCTCAACGCCGACATCATCAACAACGGCGTCGCCAAGGGCGACAACGACTACATCCTCCGGACCGGCGCGCTGATGCTCGGCGTCACGGGCCTCCTCGGCGTGGCCGCGATCATCGGCGTCTACTGGAGCGCCCGTGCCTCGATGGGCTTCGGGCGGGACCTCCGGAACGCGATCTTCGCCAAGGTCGAGACGTTCTCCCAGGTGGAGGTCAACCACTTCGGGCCGGCGTCGCTGATCACCCGCAACACGAACGACGTCCAGCAGGTCCAGACGGTCGTGTTCATGGCCCTGACGATCATGATCTCGGCGCCGATCCTGATCGTCGGCGGGGTCATCATGGCCCTTCGCACGGACGTGCCGCTGTCGGGCCTGCTGGTCATCGTCCTGCCCCTCATGGCCGCGGTGATCGCCCTCGTCATGAGCCGCGCGATCCCCCTGTTCCGTGCGGTCCAGGTCAAGCTCGACCGGATCAACCAGGTGATGCGCGAGACGCTGTCCGGCGTTCGTGTCATCCGGGCGTTCGTCCGGACCCCCCACGAGGAGCAGCGGTTCGACGCGGCGAATCACGACCTCTTCGATACGTCCTTGCGGGTCAACCGGCTCTTCGCGCTCACGATCCCGACGATGACCGCGATCTTCAACCTCTCGACCGTTGCGGTCATCTGGTTCGGGGCCATTCGCGTCAACGACGGTGCGCTCTCGATCGGCAACCTGACCGCCTTCATGCAGTACCTCGCCCAGATCCTGTTCGCGGTCCTGACCGCGGTCTTCATGTTCATCCTCATCCCCCGCGGGGCGGTATCCGCGGGACGGATCCGCGAGGTGCTCGACACCGAGCCCCTGATCCAGGAGCCGCAGCGGCCGATCACCCCAAGCGATCCCGACCGTCGCGGTGAGGTCACCTTCGAGGGCGTCGAGTTCCGCTATCCGGGCGCGGAGCATCCCGTCCTCCGGGAGATCTCGTTCCGGGCCGGTCCCGGCGGGACGACGGCGATCGTCGGCAGCACCGGGAGCGGCAAGTCGACGCTGATCAACCTGATCCCGCGCTTCTACGACGCGACATCGGGGTCCGTTCATGTCGACGGTGTCGATGTCCGCGAGATGGAGCTCGAGGATCTCTGGCAGCGGATCGGGATCGTCCCGCAGAAGGCATTCCTGTTCTCCGGGACCGTCGCCAGCAATCTCCGCTTCGGCGACGAGAACGCGACCGACGAGGAGCTGTGGCAGGCGCTCGACATCGCCCAGGCGAAGGAGTTCGTGGAGGAGATGGAGGGCGGCCTCGACGCCCCGATCACGCAGGGTGGCTCGAACCTGTCGGGTGGCCAGCGCCAGAGGCTGGCCATCGCCCGTGCGCTCGTCAAGAAGGCCGGGGTCTACATCTTCGACGACAGCTTCTCGGCCCTCGACTTCGGCACCGACGCCCGGCTGCGGGCGGCACTCGCGCGAGACCTTGGCTGGGCCACGATCCTGATCGTCGCCCAGCGGGTCGGGACGATCATGCAGGCCGACCGGATCATCGTCATGGACGGCGGCCGGATCGTCGGCATCGGCACCCATCGCGCGCTGCTGGCGGAGAACGAGACCTATCGCGAGATCGTGTACTCGCAGATGTCCGAGAAGGAGGCCGCGGCGTGAGCGGACGGCCCGGCGGGTCGGGGCCCGCCGCCGCCCCGCCTGGTCCCGGGGGTCCGCCCGCGGGTCGGCCCATGGGTGGCCCCGGTGGCGGTCGGCCCGGCGGCGGGATGATGGGCATGGGGATGGGCCTGCCAGCCGCGAAGCCACGCGACTTCCGCGGCTCGTTCCGGAGGCTGATCGCCACGCTCCGCCCGGAGGCCCCGCTCATCGTTGGCGTGATCCTGCTGGCGATCGTCAGCGTCGCGTTCACGGTCGTCGGGCCGAAGATCCTCGGCAACGCGGTGAACACGATCTTCGAGGGCGCCTTCAGCCGGAACATGCCGCCAGGCGTCAGCCAGGAACAGGTGATCGCCGGCCTCCGGGCGCAGGGGCAGAACCAGCTCGCCGACATGCTGAGCGCGATGCACCTCACGCCCGGCGCCGGGGTCGATTTCGGCGCGCTGGGTGGCGTCGTCGCGCTGCTGATCGGGCTGTACATCGTCAGCTCGATCTTCGCCTGGATGCAGGGCTACATCATGGCCGGCGTCACCCAGCGGACGGTCTATCGGCTTCGTGCCGACGTCGACGTGAAGCTCGGACGGCTGCCGCTCCGCTATTTCGACGGTCATCCGCGGGGTGATCTCCTGAGCCGTGTCACGAACGACATCGACAACATCGGCCAGTCGCTCCAGCAGAGCCTGACCCAGCTGATCACCTCGCTCCTGACGATCGTCGGCGTGCTGATCCTGATGCTGACGATCAGCCCGCTCCTGGCGGGGATCTCGCTCCTGGCGGTGCCAGCGTCGCTGGTGGTGACCGTCCTCATCATCCGGCGTTCGCAGGCGCTCTTCGTCGCCCAGTGGGCTTCGACCGGTGCGTTGAACGGCCACGTCGAGGAGATGCACACCGGTCATGCAATCGTCAAGGCCTTCGGCCGCCAGCGGCAGGCGGTGGAGACCTTCGACCAGGAGAACCAGCGCCTCTACCACTCGAGCTACCGGGCCCAGTTCATCTCCGGGATCATCCAGCCGGCGATGAACCTCATCTCGAACCTCAACTACGTCGCCATCTCCGTCATCGGCGGCCTGCGGGTCGCGGCCGGCCAGATGACGCTCGGCGACGTGGTCGCGTTCATCCAGTACTCGCGCCAGTTCACCTTCCCGATCATCCAGACCGCGAGCATCGTCAATGTCCTCCAATCGGCGGTCGCGTCGGCGGAGCGCGTGTTCGAGCTGCTCGACGAGCCGGAGGAGATCCCCGACCCGGTCGAACCCGCCGCCATCGGCCGGGCCGACGGCGCCGTCGCCTTCGAGGACGTCTCGTTCCGGTACGAGCCGGACCGGCCGCTGATCGACGATCTGGACCTGATCGTGGCGGCCGGCCAGACCGTCGCCATCGTCGGACCGACGGGGGCCGGCAAGACCACCCTCGTCAACCTGTTGATGCGCTTCTACGAGATCGACTCGGGGCGGATCACGATCGACGGGATCGACGTCCGCGAGCTGGCTCGCGACGACCTCCGGCGCCAGTTCGGCATGGTCCTCCAGGACACGTGGCTGTTCCACGGCTCGATCCGCGAGAACATCGCGTACGGCCGGCTGGATGCCCCCGAGGCGGAGATCCTCGCGGCCGCGGCGGCAGCCCA
>JAXDKY010000375.1:0-6003 GCA_034666885.1 Chloroflexota bacterium | reverse complement strand
CGAGATGAGCCGCATACGGCGCCACCTCGGCCGGCCAGATGATGCCCTTGTCGTCGTGATGCGCCTCGACGATGCACGCGACGTTGCGGCCGACCCCGATGCCGTACGAGCCCATGACGATGGGATGCGCCTGGCCGTCCTCGCCGAGATAGGTCGCGCCGGCCGCGTCGCTGAACTTCGTGCCGAGCTTGAAGATGTTGCCGACCTCGATCCCGTTGCGCAGGATGACCGGCTCGCCGCACACGGGGCAGGGATCGCCCTCCTGCGCGTTCGTGATGTCCGCGACGACATCGGGCGTGAAGTCGCGCCCGACGTTGACGTTGCGGTAGTGGAAGCCTTCGCGGTTGGCGCCCGCGACGAGGTTCGGCGAGCGGGCCACGAGGTCGTCGACGACGACCACGGTGTCGTGCGCGCCGATGGGTGAGCCGTAGCCGGGTTCCATGCCGGCAGCCCGGATCTCCTCGACGGTCGCGGGCCGGATCCCACCGACCGCCTTGGCGGCGTTCCCGAGCTTCGTCTCGTTGACCTCGTGGTCGCCACGCACGATCGCGGTCACGAGGCGCCGGTCGCCCGTCATGAAGAACGCGGCCTTGGCGGTGCGCTCCGGGCCGATGCCCAGGAACGCGGCGAGCGTGGCGATGGTCGTCGTCCCGGGCGTCGCGACCTCCTCGAGGGGGAGGGCGTCCTCAGGCTCCGGGTCGGGCTTGGGCACGATCGCCACTTGCCGGTTGGCGGCGTAACCGCAGGACGGAGAGAGCACGAGCACGTCCTCGCCGGCGGGGTTGAGGAACATGAATTCGTGCGCCTGCGATCCGCCCATGATGCCGACGTCGGATGCGACCGCTACCGTCTCGAGGCCCAGGCGCTCGAACGTCCGGACGTACGCGCCGTGCTGCGCCTCGTAGCTCACGTCGAGGCCCGCCTGGTCGCGGTCGCAGCTGTACGCGTCCTTCATGACGAACTCGCGCACGCGGATCAAGCCGCCGCGGGCGCGCGGCTCGTCGCGCCATTTCGTCTGGAAGTGAAAGACCTGTAGCGGAAGCTGCCGCCAGGACTTGACGATGTCGGCGAGGAGGATGCCGACGACTTCCTCGTGGGTCATCGCCAGGACCATGTCCCGTCCGTTGCGGTCCTTGAAGCGGGTCATCTCCGGCCCGATGGCGTCGTACCGGCCGCTCGCGCGCCAGATGTCCGCCGGGTGGACGACCGGCATCTCGAGCTCCTGCCCGCCGATCCGCTCCTGTTCCTCGCGGATGACCTGCTCGACCCGGTCGCTGACCCGCTTGCCGAGCGGCAGCAGCGAGTAGATGCCGGAGCCGAGCTGACGCACGTACCCCGCCCGCAGCAGGAGGCGGTGCGACGGCATCTCGGCCTCGACCGGATCGTCGCGGAGCGTGGCGAAGAAGAGCTGTGAGAGTCGCATGGCCGAGTAAGGATAGCCGCCGTGGCCCGGGGCGACGGCTGTGTCCGCGGAGGGCCTGTGGAGGGCTGGACCCGGCATTACCATCGCGTTAACGACCCGCGGCCACGGACCCACCACTCGCGCGTCGCGTCGGATCCCCGATTCGCGGAGGCGTATCGACCCCCTTGGAAGGCGTCACCTTCGCGCTCGTGGTCGTCGTCGCGCTGGCGGTCGTGTTCGACTACATCAACGGGTTCCACGACACGGCGAATGCGATCGCGACATCCGTGGCCACGCGAGCACTCAGCCCGCGATACGCGATCCTCATGGCGGCCTCGTTCAACTTCATCGGCGCCTTTGCCGGGACCGCGGTGGCGAAGACGATCGGCGTCGGCCTCGTCGAAGAGTCGACCACGACCCAGACCGTGATCGTGGCCGCGTTGCTGGGGGCCATCGCGTGGAACCTGTTCACGTGGTACCTCGGCCTGCCCAGCTCCAGCTCGCACGCACTCATCGGTGGGTTGATCGGCTCGACCATCGTCGCGGCGGGGTTCGGGGCGCTGAAGGTGGACGGGCTCATCGGCAAGGTCCTGGTCCCGATGATCGGCTCGCCGCTCATCGGCTTTGGCGGGGCCTTCCTGCTGATGCTCGCGCTGTACTGGATCTTCCGGAACGCCAAGCGCAAGCCGATGGCGCGCATCTTCCGGCGGCTGCAGATCCTGTCGGCGGGCTACATGGCCTTCAGCCACGGCTCCAACGACGCGCAGAAGACGATGGGCATCATCACGTTGTCGCTCTTCGCCGCTGGCGTCATCCCGAGCGTCGAGGTCCCGGTCTGGGTGATCGTCATCGCGGCGACGGCGTTGTCGCTCGGGACGGCGATCGGCGGCTGGCGGATCATGCGCACGATGGGTCAGCGCGTGGCGGAGCTGGAGCCGGTCCACGGCTTCGCCGCGGAAACCACCGCGGCGACCATCCTCCTGGTCACGGCGCACCTCGGTGCACCCGTCTCGACCACGCACGTTATCTCGAGCGCCATCATCGGGGTCGGGTCCGCACGAGGTCCGAAGGGCGTGCGCTGGGGCGTCGCCCGCCGGATCCTGCTCGCCTGGGTCATCACCATCCCGGCTGCAGGCACGGTCGCTGCACTGTCGTGGTTCATCCTCGAGACCGTCGGGTTCCGCTGAGTGAGGAGACATCGATGACGTTCCGCCTGCTTCCCAAGGACGTGCGCTTCTTCGAGCTGTTCGTGGCCGACGGCGAGAATCTCCAGGCGGCGGCGAAGCGGCTCCACGAGATGGTGTCGACGTACGAAGATGTCGACGCGCACGTGGTCGAGATCCAGCGACTCGAGAAGGCCGGGGACGTGATCGACCGGGAGATCAACCGTCGCCTCGAGGACGCCTTCATCACGCCGTTCGACCGCGAGGACATCCATGAGCTGACCGTCCGGCTCGACGATGTCGTCGACGGCATCCAGGCCGTCGCAGAGACCTTCGTTATCTACGACATCCACCAACCGACGCAGGAGGCTCGCGACCTGACGAGGATCCTGTCCGAGCAGTCGGTCGAATTGCTAGCGGCGCTGCGCAAGCTCGATGGGCTGAAGGACATGGAGTCGCACCTCGAGATGGTCCACGACCTCGAGCACGAAGCCGACGGGCTGTCGCGCGCCGCGATCGGGCGGCTCTTCCGCGACGGGACGGAGGCACTCGAGGTCATCAAATGGCGCGACCTCTACCGGGAGCTCGAGAACGCGATCGATGCGGCCGAGGACGCAGCCGAGGCGATCGAGCGGATGTACCACAAGGCGACCTGAGGCCAACGCCGGCGCGAGGCGCCATAACATCGACAAATGCACGCCCCAGCGGACGAAGACGGGGAATCGGGCCTTTCGGCGCGATAAGACATTCTCGTTCGTGCGTGGCCCGGTCCGAGCGGGCCCGGCTGGCAAGCCTCACGGCCCGGATCGACCGCCGAATGCCGTCCATACGAGCATTTGGGAAGAGAGTCCGGGTGTAGGGATCGGGCCAGCTACGTCACGCGCGCCCGCGATGGCAGGCGCGATCCGGGGGTCAGGCCGATCCCCTGACCTCGAGCGGTGGCCAAGTCGTCCTGATGTCGCCGGCTCCCAGCTCGAGCCAGCGCAGGGCGTAGGCGAGCCGGACAGGGCCGGGGTCGTCGCGGTTGGCCGCGTCCATCGACAGGTGGAATGCCTCGCGGCCGTAGGACGCGGCGAGGGCCTTGCGCGTTCGCAGTGGGGCGAGGTGGGCGCGGACGAGCTGGATCTCCCGGCTGAAGGCCGGCTGCGACCATCGCTCGGGTCGGCGTGCCGGGTCGCGGAGGCGGCGCAGGAGGCGAAGGGCGTCCAATGCCAGCGCCCGGGCGGGCGCCGGCACCGGAGCGGGAACGACGACGCCACCCGAGGGGAGGAGGTCCCTGGGTGGCGAGAGGTGGCTGCCGATCGATGCGCCGCCTTGGCGCTGGAGCGTGGCGGGGTGCGTCGCCACCTCCGAGGCCTCGGGCTGACCGGTCAGGATCGGCATGGCTGTAGCGTCGGCGGGGCGCATGAACGGGGCGTCAGCGGCGGGTCAACGTTCCGTGCCGGGTCCTCGTTCCGGGCGAGGTCCTCGTTCCGTGCCGGTTCGCCGTTCGGTGCCGGCTCGCCGTTCGGTGCCACCGCCCGAGGCGAACTCCGCCAAATGTTCTCCGCCCGGAGCCTTAGGCGACCAAAAGCCATCCGAGCGGGCGCTCGGATGGGTCCCACGTGCGTGGCCACGCACGATCGGCGGGATTCCGACAGGATTCGGCCCCACGAGGCTGCCTAACGTTCCCTCGGCGAGCATTGGCGGAGAAGCGGCGAAACGGTCGCCGTCGGCGCCGTCGCCGGGGCGCCATGCCCATCGCGGGCCCGATCGCGCCATCGATACCGCACGACGGGCGGCGTCCAGGCACTCCCCTATGTGGGTCGCCGGAACACGTACCCCACACCCCGGACCGTGTGGATGAACGCCGGGTTGCCCGGGTCCTCCTCGATCTGGCTGCGCAGCCAGTGGACGTGGACGTCGACCGTGCGCGTCTCGCCGGCGTAGTCGTAGCCCCACACCTTCTCGAGCAATTGGTCGCGCGTGAACACCTGCCCGGGGTTGCGGAGCAGGAACGCGAGCAGCTCGAACGCCTTGGGCTTGATCGGCAGCGTCGCGCCGTCGCGCAGCAGTCGATGCCCGCCGAGATCCGCCTGCACCCGACCCAGGTCCACGATGGTCGGCGGTGCCCCGACCGCGACAGTCGCCTCGGACCGGCGGAACAGCGCCCGGATCCGGGCGCTCAATTCACGCAACGAGAACGGCTTCGTGTCGTAATCGTCGGCACCGAGTTCGAGGCCGACGACCTTGTCGAGCTCCGAATCCTTTGCCGTCAGCATCACGATCGGCACCCCGGATTCCGCGCGGATGATGCGCGTGACCTCGATGCCGGAGAGCTCGGGGAGCATCAGATCGAGCAGGACGAGGTCCGGCCGCTCCGCCCGGAACTGCGTCAGCGCCTCGCGACCGTCGGCCGCGGCGACGACCCGGAATCCGTCCGCTTCGAGCGCGTCGACGAGCGTCTCTCGCAACGTGGGTTCGTCTTCGACGACCAGGATCGTTCGTGCCATCCGTCGTTGAGGATAGCGACCCGTGTTAACGACCCGTTCACGCGATGTCAAGCATCGCGGCGCGAGGGGGATGGAGCCGACGGACTATCGGCGGTTCGCGTTGCGGGTTTTCATCCTCAAACCACGATGCGTCGTCGCCATAGCCTCGCGCCTTATGCAACTGGCCGACAACGCGCCGCCGCCGCCGCCGCCGACGCACCACGAGGGCACCCACACCGGTCCCTGACCCATGAATCGCCCAGACGCCCGGACAGCCTGGGGGCCGCTCCGGGCGTCTCCACGTCCGGCCGTCTCAACGTCCGTGCCGCAAACGGTCAGGCCTGGGCGCCCGCCACCGCGTCGGCGAGGGTCGTCAGGGCACGGTCGATGCGCGCGAGCGTCCGCTCCCGACCGAGCGCCACGAGCGTATCGAACAACGGTGGCGTCGCCGTGCGCCCCGTGACCGCCACGCGGATGGCCATGAACAGGTCGCCGGCCTTCCAGCCGCGGGCTTCGGCCAAGGCACGCAGTGGCGGCTCGAGCTCATCCGCCTCGAACACGACGTCGCCGACCGCCGCGATCGTCTCGCGCGCGGCCCCCAGTCCCTCGATCGTCGTCGCGACGTCCCAGCGCTTCGGCACGAGCGTTGCGGGGTCGGGGTCGACGTCCTCGACCCACAGGAACCCGACGAGATCGCCGATGGCGCCGAGCGTCGGCAGCCGTTCCTGGACCACGGGCAGCAGCGCGCGCAACTCCTCGTCCGACGGCATCCACTCGATCCGCCCGGCCTCGAGCTCCTTCTCGACGAACGGCCGAAGTCGATCGATGAGATCGTCGGCATCGAGGCGCCGGATCCACTGGCCGTTGAGCCATTCGAGCCGCTCGCGATCGAACACCGCGCCGCCCTTGTGCACCTGGCCGATGTCGAACCGCTCGACGATCTCGTCGAGGGCGAGAACCTCCTCCT
>JAXDKY010000374.1:0-3635 GCA_034666885.1 Chloroflexota bacterium | reverse complement strand
TGACGGTGCCTTCGGTCGCGTCGCCGCGGTCCTCGCCATCTGGCAGCGCGAAGGCCGGCTTCAGCCTGGCAAGCGTCTCGGCCGTGGAGTCGCGGCGGGGGCCCTCGTCGGTGGTCACGACGGTCTCGCGGCCCTTGCCGTCGCGGACCGTGACTGGCGCCATCTCCGCATTGAAACGGCCGGCGTCGATGGCGGCGATCGCCTTCTGGTGGCTGCCCAGGGCGAACGCGTCCTGGTCCTCGCGACTGACGTGCTCCTTGATTGCGACGCGCTCGGCGTGGGTGCCCATGTGGCAGTCCTCGATGGCGCACCACAGGCCGTCATTGACGGTCGAGTCGATGAGCTGGGCGTTCCCGAGCCGCAGGCCGAAGTCGCCCCGAAGTGGCTGTTCCTCGCCCCGGTCGAAGGCGTGCGCCGCCTCCTCGACCGGATCGAGCTGCCGATCGAGGCCTTCGACCTCATCGAGATCAACGAGGCCTTCGCCGCCCAGACCCTGGCGGACGGCCGGGCGCTCGGCTTCGACTGGGACAAGGTCAATGTCAACGGTGGGGCGATCGCCCTCGGCCACCCGATCGGGGCCAGCGGCGCAAGGATCGTGGCGACGCTCCTGCACGAGCTCCAACGCCGCGAGGGCCGCTACGGTCTCGCGACGCTGTGCCTCGGCGGCGGTGGCTCGGTGGCGATGGCCGTCGAGCGCGTGTGACGGCGCCCGTACACTCAGCGACATGACCGAGACCGCCACGCCGCCCACCGCGGCGACCGACACCGACGTTCCGACGTTCCGCCTCTTCATCGCCGGGGAGTGGACCGATTCCATCAGCGGTGCGACCTTCGAGAGCCGCAATCCGGCCGACCGGCGCGACGTCATCGGGCGTTTCCAGCAGGGGACCGCCGCCGACGTCGCGATGGCCGTCAGTGCGGCCTGGGCCGCCCGACCGATGTGGCAGCGCACGCCGGCGCCCAGGCGCGGCGAGATCATGTTCGCCTTCGCCCACCTCATGGCGGAGAACAAAGAACGCCTGGCGCGCGCGATGACCCGCGAGATGGGCAAGGTCCTGTCGGAGGCCCGGGGCGACGTCCAGGAAGGCATCGACATCGCCTACCTGATGGCCGGCGAGGGCCGCCGCATGTCGGGCGACACCGTGCCCAGCGAGCTGCCCGACAAGTGGGCCATGAGCATCCGTCAGCCAATCGGCATCGCCGGCATCATGACGCCCTGGAACTTTCCGATGGCCATCCCGTGCTGGAAGATCATGCCGGCCCTCGTCACCGGCAATGTCGTCATCTTCAAGCCTGCGTCCGACACGCCGCATTGCGCGACGCTGCTGGTCGAGCTCATGGCCGAGGCCGGCTTTCCGCCCGGCGTCGTGAACCTCATCACCGGCACCGGCGCCGAGGTCGGTGACGCGATCGTCGAGAACCCCGACATCGGGGTCATCTCGTTCACCGGCTCCTCGGCGACTGGCCGGGCGATCGCCGTCAAGGCCGGCCAGCGCCTCAAGCGGCTCTCCCTGGAGCTCGGTGGCAAGAACGGGGTCGTCGTGCTCAAGGACGCCGACCTCGACCTCGCCACGGACGGCATCCTGTGGAGCGCGTTCGGCACGACCGGCCAGCGCTGCACCGCCTGCTCCCGCGTGATCGTGGAACGCTCGGTCGTCGAGCCGCTCCTCGAGCGCCTCGAGGCTCGGGCCAGGAAGCTCCGTCTCGGCCCCGGTCTCGACGCGACCACCGACGTCGGCCCGCTGATCAACGCCGGTGCCCAGGACAAGGTCGCGTCCTACATCGATATCGGTCGCACCGAGGGCGAGCTCGTGATGGGCGGCGCGCGCGCGACCGCTGGTGACCTCGCCCACGGCAACTTCTTCGAGCCGACGATCTTCAGCGGCGTGCGTGCGATGGATCGGATCGGCCTGGAGGAGATCTTCGGGCCGGTCCTCTCGGTCATCCCGGTCGCCGATTACGGCGAGGCGATGCTGGCCCTCAACCAGACCCGCTACGGCCTCTCGTCGAGCATCTACACCCAGGACGTGAACACGGCGTTCCGGGCGATGCGCGACTTCGAGACGGGCATCGTCTACGTGAACGCAGGTACGACCGGCGCCGAGACGCACCTGCCGTTCGGCGGCTGGAAGGAAACGGGCAACGGCCACCGCGAGGCCGGGCACGTCGCGCTCGACACCTTCACCGAATGGAAGTCGATCTATGTCGACTTCAGCGGCCGGCTGCAGCGCGCCCAGATCGACAACCAGCCGACGTGAGTGCGCGCTCCCGTCGGAGCGCCGGGATCCTCCTGTACCGGCGCACCCCCGAGGGCGAGATCGAGGTCCTGCTGGCGCACCCGGGCGGGCCGATCTGGGCGAAACGCGACGAGGGTGTCTGGACCGTACCGAAGGGCGAGTTCCACGAGGGCGAGGAAGCCTGGGCGGTCGCCCGACGCGAGTTCGAGGAAGAGACCGGCCACCCGGCACCCGACGGCGACCCGATCGAGCTCGGCGAGATCCGCCAGAAAGGCGGCAAGGTCGTCGAGGCATGGGCGCTCGAGGGCGACCTGGACCCGGCGACCGCGCAGAGTAATACGTTCCCGTTCGAATGGCCGCCCCGATCCGGGACCTGGATCACGATCCCCGAGATCGACCGGGTCGAGTGGTTCGCGCCCGACGAGGCACGACGGCGGATCAAGGAGACGCAGATCCCGTTCGTCGATCGATTGCTCGAGGCGCTCCGCGCGGTCTGACCGGCGCCGGGCGTCGATGGCGTTCGGGGCGCTAGGCTTGGGGCATGGCCTCGCCCGTCACCCATCGGCCGCCCTGGACCGTTCGCGTCGCCGCGTTCAGCGCCGCGCATCGATGGCCGGTCATCGGCCTGTGGTTCGCGCTGACGATCGGGCTATTCGCTGCCAGCATCGCGGCGGGCGGCACCGCGTCCGAGGACGCCGTCTCCGACAACAGCGCCCCGAAATACGAATCCGGGCGTGCCTACGAGCTCTTCAACGCCTCCGGCACACAGGATGCGGGCCAGATCCTGTACATCGTCGTGGGATCCACTGCCGGTACCGTCGATGATCCTGCCGTCGCGAAGGCGGTCGACGACATCGTGGCCCGGACGACGGCCCTGACCTCGACGATCGACGGCACCACCATCGCGACCTTCGATCGCGTGATCGACCCGGTCAAGGCACCACCCGGGGCCGGCCTGGTGTCGCCCGACCGGACCGCGGTCCGGATCGTGGCGAACTTCCCCAGCGACGGCCCGCCGGCCGGCGATCGACTGGCGCCGGTGCCGGGCCTCATGGCCGACTTGCGGGTCGTGCATCCAGAGTTGCAGATCCATGCGCTGAACGGGACGCTCGTCAACGACGACATCCAGACCCTCGTGACCGAGGACCTCGATTCGGCGCTCCGGATCACGATGCCGCTGACCTTCCTCATCCTGCTCGTGGCGTTCGGTGCCGCCGTCGCGGCGTTCGTGCCGCTCGTCCTCGCGGCTACGTCGTTGTTGGCCGCGTTCGGGATACTCGGGCTCTATAGCCAGTTCGTCTCGCCCGTCAGCCCGTACGCGAACCAGCTCGTCGTCCTGATCGGCCTCGCGGTCGCTGTCGACTACTCGCTGTTCATGCTCACGCGCTTCCGGACCGA
>JAXDKY010000373.1:0-2834 GCA_034666885.1 Chloroflexota bacterium | reverse complement strand
ACCGTGGCGTCGCGGGCGCCCGTTTCGGGGTCGGCGATGCGCGTGGTTCCATGAGCCTGGGAGATGCGCACGCCGGGCATGAACCGCCCCATCGAGTAGCGGCCCAGCGTTACGACCACGGACGGGTCGAGCGCCTGGAGCTGTCGTTCGAGATACGGCGCGCAGGCCGCGATCTCGTCCGGTTCGGGATCGCGGTTGCCGGGCGGCCGGCATTTGACGATGTTGGTGATGAAGACGTCGTCACGGAACCAGCCGATATGGCCGAGCAGGGTCACGAGCAGGCCGCCGGCGCGGCCGACGAACGGCCGGCCCTCGCGGTCTTCGTTCATGCCCGGGCCTTCGCCCACGAACATGACCTCGGTAGAGGCATCGCCCTCGCCCGGAACGGCCTTCGTGCGGGTCTCATGGAGACGGCAACGCGTGCACACGCGGACCTCGTCCGCGATCGCCTCGAGCGCCGCACGGCGCTCGGCTTCGGTCACGCGGGGGTTCCGGCCGCGTTCCGTGCCGCGGCGGCCTTGACCCAGCCCCGCTCGAGGAGGATCTCGGCGAGTTGGACGGCGTTGGTGGCCGCGCCCTTGCGCAGGTTGTCGCTCACGACCCAGAAGGCGATCCCACGACCATCGTCGATCGATGCGTCCTGCCGGACGCGCCCGACATAGATCTCGTCGGAACCGGCAGCCTGCGTGGCCAGCGGATAGGTCGACGTCGCGGGGTCGTCCTGCACGGCTACGCCGGGCACCGCCGCGAACAGCGTGCGCGCCCGGTCCGGGGTGATGGGTTCGCGCGTCTCGACGTGGACGGCCTCGCTGTGGGCGACGAAGACCGGCACGCGCACGGCGGTGCTGGAGATGCGCAGGTCCGGCAGGTGCAGGATCTTGCGGCTCTCAGTGACGAGCTTCCACTCCTCCTTCGTGTAGCCGTTGTCGAGGAAGACATCGACCTGCGGAAGGACGTTGAACGCGATCTGGTGCGGGTACACGGCGGTCTCGATCGGCTGGCCGCCGACGTGCGCCTCGATCTGCGCCTGGAGCTCCTGGATCGCCTTGCCGCCCGTGCCACTGACGGCCTGGTAGGTATCGACGACGACGCGTTCCAGCCCAACCGCGTCGCGCAGGGCCATCAGCACCGGCACGAGCTGCATCGTCGAGCAGTTGGGGTTCGCGATGATCCCTTCGTGGCGCTCGAGGTCGTCCGGATTGACCTGGCTCACGACCAGCGGGACGGCCGGGTCCATGCGCCACGCCGACGAGTTGTCGATGACCGTCGCGCCACGCTCGGCGGCGAGGGGCGCCAGGGCTTTCGAGGTGTCGCCACCGGCGCTGAAGAGGGCGATGTCCACGCCATCGAAGGCGTCCGCCGTCGCCTCCGCCACCAGGTGTTGGGTGCCATCGATGTCGACCCGGCGCCCGGCCGACCGCGCGGAGGCCAGCAGGCGCAAGTCCCCGACCGGGAAACGGCGCTCGCGAAGCATCCGAAGCATCGTGCCGCCGACAACGCCGGTGGCACCGACGACGGCGACGGTGAGCGGTTTCGAGTTCACGAAAGGCATGGCTCGGCTATGGACTTGGTCTGGTCGGGCACGGCGGGAGTATACCAGCGGCCCCTGCTCGATCCGGCATGGAGGGGCGCACGCACGTACCGTGGCGGCGGAGAGCGATCCACATCAAGTCATCCTAAACGTGTGCCGCTGGGTGCAGATGGCTTCAACGGACGTCGTAGCGACCGCGGTATTCGTCCATCCCGCACATGGACGACCGGCCGACCCCGAGGGGCACGACCGGTCGTCTTGGGCAGCGACGGGAGCCGGGCGCGGACCGCCCGGCTGTTGTTGAAACCCCTAGACGGTCTCCTTGGCCAGGTGGCGCTGCATGGCGGCCTTGCGCGAGAGATTGACGCGGCCCTGCCGGTCGACCTCGAGCACGACGACCATGATCTCGTCACCGACGGACACGACGTCCTCGACGGTCGGCACGTGGTAGTCGGCGAGCTCGCCGATGCGCACGAGGCCTTCCTTGCCGGGCAGGATCTCGACGAAGGCGCCAAAGCCCATGATCCGGGTGACCTTGCCCATGTACAGGGCGCCCACCTCGACCTCGCGGGTCAGTGACTCGATCCACTGGATCGCCTTGCGCGAGTTCTCGCCGGAGACGGCCGCGATCTCCACGGTACCGTCGTCCTCGACGTTGATCTCGGTCGAGGTCTCTTCCTGGATCTTGCGGATCATCGATCCACCCTTGCCGATGATCTCGCGGATCTTCTCGGGGTTGATCTTGATCGTGATGATTCGGGGAGCGAAGTCGCTCATGTCGGCACGGGCCTCGGGGAGGACCTCGGCCATCTTGTCGAGGATCGTGAGGCGGGCCGTGAGGGCCTGCTTGAGGCCGTCACGGATGATGGCCTCACTGATGCCCTGGACCTTGATGTCCATCTGCAGGGCGGTCACGCCGTCCCGCGTACCGGTCACCTTGAAGTCCATGTCGCCGATCGAGTCTTCCTTGCCGAGGATGTCGGTCAGGACGACGAACCGGCCGTCGGGCTCGCTGATGAGGCCCATCGCCGCACCCGCGACGGGGGCCTTGATCGGAACGCCGGCGTCCATGAGGGCGAGCGTCGAGCCGCAGGTCGAGGCCATCGAGGTGGACCCGTTCGAGGTCACGCACTCGCTCACGAGGCGGATCACGTACGGGAACTCGTCGTGGCTCGGCAGCACGGGGACGAGCGCCCGCTCGGCCAGGTGGCCGTGTCCGATGTCGCGCCGGCTGGGCCCGCGCATCATCTTGTTCTCGCCGGTGCTGTAGGGCGGGAAGTTGTAGTGGTGGAGGTAGCGCTTC
>JAXDKY010000372.1:0-3564 GCA_034666885.1 Chloroflexota bacterium | reverse complement strand
CGTTCCTGTTCTTCAGCATCCGTCGGGCGTGGCAGGGCTTCTGGCGCAACGCGCTGATGAGCCTGTCCGCCACGGCGACCATGGTCCTGATGCTGCTCCTGCTGGCCGGGTTCTTCATCATCCAGGCGGGCCTGCTGGCCGGGCTCCAGTTCACCGAGCAGAAGGTCGAGGTGGTCGCCTATCTCGAATCGACGGCGACCGATGCGCAAGTGGCGACGCTCCAGTCGAAGATCGAGGCGATGCCCGAGGTCGACACCGTCACCTACATCACCCGCGACCTCGCGCTCCAGCGGTTCCGCGACCAGATGAAGGCGCAGGGCCGCGAGGACCTCACCCAGGCCCTCGACAGCAATCCGCTGTACGCCAGCCTCGAGGTGAAGCTCGTCGATCCGTCCGCGGTGCGCGTGGTCGGCGACGCGCTGCGCGGAGAGCAGGTCGTGCGCAACGTCATCAACATCGAGGCCCTGGTCGATCGGGTGCTCACCGTCACGAACGTCTTGCGCACGGCGGGTACCGTCCTGCTCCTGGTTGTCGGTGTCATCGCCCTGTTCATCATCGTCAACACGATCCGCCTGGCGGTCGTGGCGCGGGCCGAGGAGATCGAGATCATGCGCCTCGTCGGGGCGTCGGACGCGTTCATCCGGTGGCCCTTCGTGTTCGAGGGTGCGTTCGTCGGCTTCCTGGGCGCGGCGATCACACTGGCCGTGCTGGCGGCCGCGGCCGAACCCCTCAACGCCTTCATGGTCGACTTCTTCCGGGTCCTGCCGTTGCAGATGGGCTCGATGACGCGCGACATCGTGACGCTGGTCGTGGGTACGGGCGTCGGGCTGGGCATCCTGGGGTCGTGGCTGTCGGTCCGGACCTACCTCATCCGGTAGGGCCGCCGGGTCGTACCTCTGGGCTAGAGGAGTCGCGCTGCAGGCCGGTGTACCCTGTGCGCCCGCCCTCCCGACCGCCCGTTTGAGGCACGCGACAGGCAGCCATGGAACCGATCGATCCCGGGCTCACTGAGCCCTTGCAGCCAGCCGAGTCCGCGGCGCCCGCCGGGTCCACAGCGCGCCGAACCATCCCGATCCTGCCGATCGCGATCCTCGTCGTCGCGCTGCTCGCCGGCAGCGCGCTGTTCATGTCCGGCTACACGATGGGGCGCCAGGCAGCGAGCGAGCCCGGCACGCCGGTCAGCGAGGACGCCGCCTTCCGGCCGTTCTGGGACACGTACCACACGATCACCGACCGCTATGCCGGCGGCCCGGTGGACCGCAACGCGATGATCCAGGGCGCCATCCGGGGGATGATCGCGGCGCTCGACGACCCCTACTCCTCGTATCTCACGTCGAAGGAGTATCACGACTCGCTGCAGGGGATCAGCGGCGAGTTCGAGGGCATCGGCGCAGAGATCGCGACCCAGGCCGCGGATGGGACCCGCGGCTGCGCGACGATCGGCCCGGATTGTCGACTGCTGATCGTGGCGCCCATCGCCGGATCGCCGGCCGAGAAGGCGGACCTGCGGACCGGTGACCTGGTGCTCGCCGCGGACGGCGTCCCGCTCGATGGCCTGACGATGGACGGCGCGCGCGAACGCATCCGCGGCCCGAAGGGGAGCGTGGTCACCTTGACCGTCCAGCGCGGGACGCTGCCGCAATTCGCGCTGAAGATCACGCGCGACGTCATCCAGCAGGAGGAGGTCGTGAGCCGCGACTACGCCGACGGCACCATCGGTTACGTCCGCCTCAACGGCTTCTCCGATCGCGGCGCCACGGAGCTCGCGACGGCCCTGCAGGCGCACGTCGAAGCGAAGCGCTCGAAGCTCATCCTGGACCTGCGCGGCAATCCCGGCGGGTACGTGACGGCCGCGCGAGCCGTCGCCAGCCAGTTCATCGCGTCGGGTCCCATCTTCTGGGAGCAGGACGCATCCGGATCACAGGTCGCCACCGAGGCGGACCCCGGCGGGGTCGCCACGAGCGACGACATCGAGGTCATCTGCCTGATCGATGGCGGCAGCGCGTCCGCCAGTGAGATCGTGGCCGGCGCCCTCCAGGACACGAAGCGAGCCACCCTCGTCGGCCAGACCTCGTTCGGCAAGGGGACCATCCAGCAGTGGCAGGAGCTGACCGGGGAGGGCGGCGCCTTCCGGCTGACGGTCGCGCGCTGGCTCACGCCGAACAAGCGCTGGATCCACCACGTCGGCCTCGTGCCCGACGTCGCCGTTGCCGTCCCCACGAATCCGGCCCCGGGAGACGACCCGACGCTCGACCGGGCACTGGAGCTGCTCGGTGGTGGTGCCGCCGACGCCCGCTGGGAAACCGCCGCCTGAACATCCGCCGGCCCGGGACGTTGATCCCGGGCCTCGTTCCCGTGCTTGCGCTGACTCAAGCGTTCGGGTACGGTTCTTGGGAACGAAAGGAGGTGATGTGCAGTGATCGACAGTACGCGTAGCTGCACCACCTCGCAGGAGATGGCCGTCTAGTCGGACACCCTGTGGGTGGGTAAGCAACTCGAACGCCGGTCCGAATAGGACCGGCGTTCGTGCGCTCGGCGAATCCTCGGGCGGATGGCCTCCGACCTCGGAGGGGCCACACTAGGGAACCGACAGGAGCGACCCATGCGCGACGATTCGACCGTCGCCCTCAATCGAAAAGCCCGCCACGAATTCACGATCGACGAGACGTTCGAGGCGGGCCTCGTCCTGACCGGCACGGAGATCAAGTCGATCCGCGCGGGCAAGGCGAACATCGCCAATGCCTACGCGCGCATCGAACGCGGCGAGGCATGGCTCGTCGGCGCCGACATCGCGCCGTTCGAGCAGGGGAACCGCAACAACCACGACCCAAAGCGGATCCGAAAGCTGCTCCTGCATCGGCGCCAGATCGACGAGCTCCTGGGCAAGACCAAGGCCAAGGGGCAGACCGTCGTGCCGCTGCGGCTGTACCTCACCCGCGGAAAGGCCAAGCTCGAGCTCGGACTGGCGCGCGGCAAGCAGCTCCACGACAAGCGGCGCGACATCGCCGACCGCGATTCGAAACGCGACCTGGCTCGCGAACTGGCCGACAGCCAGCGCGGACGTCGCTGACCGCCCCAGCCCGGTGACGGAACCGATGCGCTTCGGCTTCCTGGTGACCAGCGGCGATCCGCGCGCCGCGGCCGAGCTGGCCGCCGAGGCCGAGCATGCCGGCTGGGACGGCGTCTTCACCTGGGACGGGGTCGCGATCGGCGAGCAGGACACGTACGACCCCTGGGTCGTGATGGCGGCCATGGCGATGACCACGGAGCGCGTCCGGCTCGGCGCCATCGTCACGCCACCGGCGCGGCGGCGACCCTGGAAGCTCGCGCGCGAGACCATGACGCTTGATCGCCTGTCGGGCGGCCGGCTGGTGTTGCCGGTCGGGCTCGGGGCGATCGAGGACGGCGCCTTCGGCAACGTCGGCGAGCCGACCGAGGCGCGCATCCGCGCCGAGCGGCTCGACGAGAGCCTGGCCATCCTCGAGGGCCTCTGGCGCGGAGAGCCGTTCGGGTTCGAGGGCCGCCACTATCGCTTCGAACCGATGACGTTCCGGCCCACCCCGA
>JAXDKY010000371.1:0-2636 GCA_034666885.1 Chloroflexota bacterium | reverse complement strand
GGCGTTCGAGCAGGGACGCGCCCAGGCCACGGCCTGGACCGGGTTCACGGAGCCAGAGCTCCGCGCGGCGACCGACTCGATCCTCGCTGACCTCGTCCTCGGCCCGCCAGAATTCGATGTCACTGTGGCAGGTAGGCCGGTGCTCAACGAGCGCGAGCGCGGCCACATGCGTGATGTTCGCGCGGTGTTCATCGGGTTCTTTGGGGTGGCGCTGGTCCTCGCCGTGGCCGCCTTGATCGTCGCGGCACGTCGTCACGTGGCCGGGCGGGCGCGGACCTGGCGTGCGGTGCGCGGAGGCGCGGTTGCCCTCATCGCGGCGCTCGCCGTCGGCGGCGTCGTGTCGGTCGTCGCGTTCGACACGTTGTTCGAGGTCTTCCACGAGATCTTCTTCGCCGGCGGCTCCTACACGTTCGACCCCGCCACGGAACGCCTGGTTCAGCTCTTCCCGTTCCAGTTCTGGCAGGAGACCGCGATCGTCGTGGGAGCGGTGTGCGTCGTCCTGGCCGCCGCCGTCGCCGTGATCGCCCATCTCCGGGCGGCGGCAGCCGTTGCGGCCGTCGCCTCGGCCACTGGGGCGCGCGCCGAACGCGATGGCCCGGTCGCCGACGGCAACGCGCCCTCGGTGCCGGCCGCTGGATCGCCGCGATGAATGCGCTGCCGGTCGCCCGCCTGTTTGGCTTCGAGATCCGGGTCCACGTGTCGTGGGCGATCATCCTGGCCGTCATCGCGGTCACGGCCGCCACGCAGGCCGCCGAGGTCGCGCCAACGATCGGTTCGGTGGGTTCGTGGCTCGTCGGCGGCGTGATCGCGGCCTCGTTCCTGCTGTCGGCCCTCGCCCACGAGCTCGGCCATGCGGTCGCGGCCCGCCGTGCGGGCCTCCCGGGAGGGCCCGTCATCGTCTACTTCTTCGGCGGGGCCGCATCGACGCGACTCGAGGCCATCCGGCCGCGCGACGAGGTGATCGTGGCCAGTGCGGGACCACTGGTGAGCCTCGCCATCGGCGCCGTCCTCCTCGGTTTCGCGGCGCTCGGTGAGGTCGCCGGCCAGGGCGTGCTGCAGGCCGTCGGTCGCGTGGCCTTCGTCATCGGCGCGTTGAACCTGCTGCTCGGCACGGTCAACCTGCTGCCCGCCTTCCCGCTCGACGGCGGCCGCATCATCCGCGGCTTCGCCTGGGCCCGGACCGGCGACCCGGCACGTGCCCTGCGGATCGCGGCCTCGAGCGGCCGGTATCTCGGCATCCTGTTCGCGACGGCCGGCATCGTCGGGATCTTCGTCATCGACTCGCTCGATGGACTGATGCTGGCGGTCTGCGGCTGGTTCATCGTCTCGAGCGCCGGCGCGGTCGATCGGACCGCCGACATCGACGCCACGCTCGAAGGGATCCGCGTGGCCGATGTCATGGAGCACGACGTGTCGGGCGTTCCGCCCGGCCTGACGCTCGACACGTTCGCCGACCAGATCCTCGACGGCGCCTCGGCCGGGTCGGTGGCCGTCCTGCGCGGTCCGGACCTGCTCGGCATGGTGGGGGCGAAGCAGGTCCGGCGCGTTCGGCGCGACCGATGGGCCGACACCCGGGCCGAGGACCTGATGGTCAGTGGCGACGCGCTGCCAAGCGTCGGGCCGGAGACGTCGCTGCGGGATGCGCTCGATCGCCTGCACCTGAGCGGCCTGGACGGGCTGCCGGTGCTCGAGTCCGGGGCATTGACTGGCATCGTCACCCGACGCGCGGTCGCGACCGCCATCGCCGAAGCCCTGCGGGAGCGCGTGCGCCCCGGAGGCGCGCCGGCGTCGTGAGCGCGGACCGGCTGCTGAGCGTCGAGGAAGCCCGCGACGCCGTGTTCAAGGCGATCGCCGGGCCGACGGCCTCCGAGATCGCCTGGCTGTCAGAAGCGCGGGGCCGGGTGGTGGCCGAGCCGGTCACGAGCCCGATCGCGCTGCCGCCGTGGGACAACTCCGCGATGGACGGCTACGCCATCCGATCGGCGGACGTGGCCGCGGCGGCCGAGGACGTGCCCACCCAACTCGAGGTGATCGGCGAGGTTCGCGCCGGGCAGGCCCCCGACGTGACGGTCCGACGGGGGAGTGCCGTGCGCATCGCGACCGGCGCGCCGGTCCCGCCGGGCGCCGACGCCGTGGTGCCGGTCGAGCAGACCACGCCCCTCGGGGCTGATGGTGTCGCTGCCGGGCCGCGCGGTCGGGATGCGACCGGGCCACTGCCAGCGGCGGTCCTGATCCACGCGGCGATCCCGGTCGGTGGCTCGATCCGGCGAGCGGCCAGCGATCTCGCGGCCGGGGCACGGATCCTCGACGCGGGCACCGTCATGACGCCGGCGGCGATCGGCCTCGCGGCCGGGGTGGGGCTCGACCAGCTCCGGGTGCATCGACGCCCGATCGTGGGGATCCTCGCGACCGGCGACGAGGTGCGATCCCCCGGATCGGAGCTGGGTCCCGCAGGCATCCCGGACGCGAATGGTCCGGCCCTCATTGCGATGATCGAGGCGGCCGGCGGCGACCCGCGCGTACTCGGGATCGCGAAAGACCGGCTCGAGGACGTCAAGTCGCGCATCTGCGCCGGCCTCGTCGAAGGCGCCGACGCCCTGATCGTGTCGGGCGGCGTGTCGGTCGGGCCGTACGAC
>JAXDKY010000370.1:0-12104 GCA_034666885.1 Chloroflexota bacterium | reverse complement strand
CGAGATCGGTCGCCTTCTCGATGTCATTGCTGGCACCGGTCGTGGTGTCGCCGAAGATCATCCGCTCCGCGACGTTGCCGCCGAGCAGGCCCGCGATCTTGTCCTCGAACTCGGTCTTGGACTGGAGATACCGGTCTTCCCGGGGCAGGGCCATCGTGTAGCCGAGGGCCATGCCGCGGCTGATGATCGTGACCTTGCTGACCGGGTCGCACTTCGGCAGGATCCGCTGGACGACGGCATGACCACCTTCGTGGTAGGCGATGATCGCCTTCTCCGCGTCCGAGATGACCCGCGACTTGCGCTCCGGCCCGGCGATGATCCGCTCCAGGGCTTCCTGGAACTCGGACATGCCGATGACCTTCTTGTTGCGGCGGGCCGACAGGATCGCGGCCTCGTTGACGAGGTTCGCGAGGTCGGCGCCGGAGAAGCCCGGCGACTGGCGCGCGACGCCTTCGACATCGACGCCCTTGTCGAGCGGCTTGCCCTTGGTGTGGACGCGCAGGATCTCGGTCCGGCCACGCATGTCGGGCCGGTCGAGGATGACCTGGCGGTCGAAGCGGCCCGGGCGCAGGAGCGCGGGGTCGAGGACGTCCGGCCGGTTGGTGGCGGCGACGACGATCACGTTGGTGTTCGTGTCGAAGCCGTCCATCTCGACCAGGATCTGGTTGAGGGTCTGCTCACGCTCGTCGTGGCTGCCACCGAGGCCGGCGCCGCGCTGGCGACCGACCGCGTCGATCTCGTCAACGAAGACGATGCACGGTGAATTGCGCTTGGCCTGGTCGAACAGGTCGCGGACGCGGCTTGCGCCGACGCCGACGAACATCTCGACGAACTCGGAGCCCGAGATGCTGAAGAACGGGACGCCGGCCTCACCCGCGACGGCACGAGCCATCAGGGTCTTGCCGGTGCCGGGAGGCCCGACGAGCAGGACGCCGCGCGGGATGCGGGCGCCGAGGGAGTTGAACTTCTCGGGGAACTTCAGGAACTCCACGACCTCCTGGAGCTCCGTCTTCGCCTCGTCGACCCCGGCCACGTCGGCGAAGGTGACGACGGTCTTGTTGCCGAGGAACATGCGCGCCCGGCTCTTGCCGAAGCTCAGCGCCTGGTTATTGGTGCCCTGCGCCTGTCTCATCATGAAGAAGATGAAGCCGCCGATGATGAGCAGCGGCAGGACCGCGGTAAGCAACAGGCCGAGCCACGAGGTGTCGGGCGCGGGGGTTGCCTTGAAGATGTCGGCAGGGAGTGGCTTGCCCGTGGCCTGGGCCGCCTGGCGCATATCGCCGTAGACGTCGGTCAGGATGGTCGGCACGGTGACGGTGTACGTCTCGCTGCCGGTGGCCTTCTTGACGGTCAGGGTCGTGCCCTGCTGGGTGACCTCCTTGACCTGGCCAGCGGCCACGTCGCCGAGGAATTGTGAATAGCCAGTGGTCACGGGTGTCGAACTGGCCGTGATCCAGGTGAACAACAGCGCTGCGGTCCCAACGACGAGGACCAGCATCACGATGCCGTTCCGGAAGAACTTCGGGTTCAAGAGGGAGCCTCCGGGGTGAATCAGGCGACGTTCGAGCGTCGCCCTGTGGAGCGAGTATAGCGTCGGACCCGAACCGGGCCCCCTGACGGATGTCCCGCCGTCAAACAACCCTACGGACGGATGGCGCCCACGGATGGCGACGGGGTCGATGGGTAAGGAATCGATACGACCCAGCGGCCGGACCGCACGGGTCGTGGGATGGCGTGGTTGGTAGCGGAGGGCGGATTCGAACCACCGACCAAGGGCTTATGAGTCCCCTGCTCTACCACTGAGCTACTCCGCCGCGGTCGCCGATTTTAGCGCATCGTCCGCGGCGCGCAGTCCGCGCCCGGAGGCTCGACGCCCCGAGCCTCGACCGATCAGCGCCGGCCGATCGCCCGGTCCGGAACCAGGAACGATCCGGCAAAGCAGGCGAGGCCAAGAGGGATCACGGAGATCCCCGACACGTCGACCCCGACCGCCGCGAGGACGAACAGGATCACCGCGACCAGCAGCAGCAGCGTACGGAACGTGAGGTTCATCGAGCTTCCTCCTTCGAATCCGGAGCTAGCCGGTGCCCACCAGCATGATCCCGACCATACGGTGGTAGTGCGAGACGAAGACGTCGCGATGGACGACGCGGCCGCCGGCATCGCGGACCGTCCGGGTGACGGAGACGTCCTTGCCGTCGACCGGCCACTCGATGCGCTCCCGATGGCCGCGCTTCAGGGTCGAAGTCATCTGGACGCTGTCGGAGCCGCTGGTCACGTTGCTGACGTTGGGCCGGCTCCACGAGACGGTTCGGCCGTTGGGGACGCTCCAGATCTCGAACCGGACGGTGCCCGGCGACGCGTACGACTTGATCAGGACCGGGTACTTCGTGTCGTTGCGGAAGCGCATCGTCTGGGACTGAGAGACGGTCGCATCAAGGCCCAGCGGATAGCGCGTGATGTAGTACCAGTGCGGTGACCGGGTGAGGATCTCGAGGCCGCCGCGGGCGGCCGCATTGAACAGCGTCGTCGAGGCCGCGCAGATCCCGCCGGCGAGGGCCTTCCCCTCGACCGAGTGACCACCGACGATCGCCCCGCCAAGGCGGTAGCCCGTCCGGAAGCTCACCTCGCCGAGGGCGTTCCAGAAGTCGAACACCTGGCCAGGACCGATGACCATCCCATCGAGATGGCGGGCCGGGATCGTGATGTTGGCGGAGAAGCCGTTGTGGGCGCTCGACTGGTAGTAGGTCGTCCAGCTGCCGACCTTGACCAGCAGCGGCGCCTTCTTGGTCGCCTCATCCGTCGTCAGCGCCGGGGCCACCTGCATGGTCTTCACCTTCACCGGCGGGACGCTGGGCGACCCTGCCGCCCGGGCGGTGAGCGCGGCGACGACCCCGCGAGCGGTGGCATCGACGTCGAGGGCGCGCCCCAGGTGCGACGCCGTGACGCCGAACACGTGACCCGATCGCGTCCGGACGAAGCTCGCCTCGGTCGGATTGCGCTTGACGTCCTTCGCGACGCCCTTGAGCGCCTCGGGCACCCGGTTCATGGCCACGACCGGCCCGTAGGTCTGCCCCGTGCCCGCGAACGTGATCCACATCCCGATACGGCGCGCGGAGATCTTCCACTTGTCCGTGCCCTTGACCAGGACGAGGTCGAAGGCGATCCGCTGCGCCGCGCGCAGGGCACGGCCGGCGTCCGAGTTGCTCGTCGCAGGCGCGACCCGGATCGAATCCGCTGTCAGTTCAAGGGACGGTGGCGTCGCCGGATCGAGCAGGGCGGCGGCGATCAGCGGAGCCACCTGGGTCGTGTCGACCCGCACGCCGTCGACCGTCTTCGCCATGGAGAAGTTGCCCTTCGAGACGAGGACGGCCGCATCGACCGGCTGGCGGTACCCGCGTTCGGCAAAGGCCGTGAGCTCGGCCGCGAGTCGATCGCGGTCGAACCCGAGCTGGGTCGGCATCGATACCGGACGGAAGAGCTGGCGGATCCCCGTGAGCGCCTCCGCGAAGCGCGTCCCATCGCGCCCGACGGCCGCGGCACGGTCGAGCATGGCGTCGTAGTCGACCGCGCGACCGACCCCGGCGTACGGCAAAACGAGCCAGCCGTTGGCCGAATGGACCGTGACCGCGCCGTCGTCGAGCCGGTCGAGGGCCGACCCGAGGGCGAGCCTGGCGTCCGATCGCGTCAGCCCACCGACATCGACCCCCGCCACCTGGACCCCGGGCAGGATCCGGTCGACGTAGGCCTGCCGGAAGGCGACCACCGCACCGACGACCAGCAGGACGCCCAGCAACGCGCCCAGCACGAAGGCGAGCGCCCTGCGCCCGGGCCTGGCGACGTGCAGGGCTCGGATCGCCGCCGAAGTCTGTGGGGTGACGGCCATCGGGTGTCGTACCTGTGCGGGCGCCGGCAGGGAGCCTGCGTCGAGGGACGGAGCCTACGACACCCGCGTCGCGCCGAAAAGGGGTAAATCCGTCGCGGTTCTGGAGGATCCCCGCGCTGCCACGGAACGGGGTACTGGCACTTTCGGGCCATGGTGCCCAGAGGCAACCGGAGGCACGGTTGAGCACACCCGTGGCGACTTCCCCCACCGGTGTTGCAACACGCTCAGCGGAAAGGGCACGACCGTGACGCGCATGGTGCCGGCCCGAACGGGCCACCGATCTCCACAACACTCGACCAGGGCCTTCCGCTGATCGCCATGGGGGTCGATCGATGCTGAGCGCCCGCCGACCGGACCGAACCGTGGTCCGCGACGGCCTCCGCAGGCTCGGATCCCTGACCACGGGGACCGCGCGCGTCTGGGCGCTGACCGTGGTGCTCGGCCTGGTCTCGGTGATCATCGCGTCGGTGGAGGCGCGGGCCGGGCAGCCGTTCCCGCCGCCCGTGGCGATCCCCTGGTGGCTCCTGGCCGGCATCTTCTTCCTGACCGAGGCCAAGGTCGTCCACCTGCACATCGGCCGCAGCGCCCATTCCTTCTCGATGAGCGAGATCCCGCTGGTCTACGGGCTGTTCTTCTTCCGCCCGGCCGAGTTCATCGTCGCGCGCCTCATCGGGTCGGCGCTGGCGCTGGTGATCAGCCGACGGCAGCGGTCGGTGAAGCTGGGCTTCAACCTCGCCCAGTTCCTGCTCTGCTCCGTGGTCGCCGTCGGCGTCGTCCAGCTGCTGGTCGGGGCCAACACGACGTTCGGTCCGCTGGAGTGGCCGACGGCCTTCCTCGCGAGCTCGGCCGAGAACATGGTGGGCGTGTTCGCGGTGACCGCGGCCATCTCCCTCGCCGAGGGGGCGCCGCAGCACGCCCGGGTCCCGCGCATGCTGCTGATGGGCGCGGTGGTGTCGCTCACCAACACCAGCCTGGCGCTCCTCGTGATCACGGTCCTGTTCGTCGAGCCGGCCGCCGCGCTCCTGTTCGCGGTCCCGATCATCGCCGTGTTCGTCGCCTATCGCGCCTACGTCTCGGAGCGCCAGCAGCACGAAGGCCTCGAGATGCTCTACGAGTCGACCCGGATCCTGCAGCGCAGCCCGCAGATCGACCGCGCGCTGGTCGCGCTCCTGGACCACGCCCGCAAGATGTTCCGGGCCGAGATCGCGGAGGTCTCGCTCCTCCCCCAGGTCGAGGGCCAGGAGGTCCTGCGGACGAGCGTCGGCCCGCACGACGCGACCGACATGATGCTGCCGATCGGTATCTCGCTCGACGATCCGCGGCTCGTCCAATGCGTCTCGGAGCGGCGAGCGTTCCTCATCACCAACGGGTCTTCCGCGGACGGGGCGCCGGATGGCGGCCGCTTCCGCAACGCGATCTACGCCCCGCTCGTCGGCGAGTCCCGGCTGGTCGGCACGATCGTGGTCGCCAACCGGCTGAGCGACCTGAGCCCGTTCGACTCGGACGATCTCAAGCTGTTCCAGACGCTCGCCAGCCACACCGCCATCGCGCTCGAGAACGGCCAGCTCGAGCAGTCGCTGAGCTCGCTGTCGCGGCTCCAGGACGAGCTCCAGCACAAGGCCTATCACGATGCCCTCACGGGGCTCGCCAACCGGGCGTTCTTCGCGCAGAGCGTCGCCCAGCGCCTCGAGGCGGCCGATGCGACGGGGCTCGTCCCGGTCGTGCTGTTCCTCGACCTCGACGACTTCAAGATCGTCAACGACACGCTCGGGCACGCCGCCGGCGACCAGCTCCTGTCCTCGGTCGGCGACCGCATCCAGGCGACCCTGCGGACGGGTGATCTCGCTGCGCGGATCGGGGGCGACGAGTTCGCGGTCCTGCTGTGGGACACCCCCGAGATGCCCGTCGCGCGGCGCGTGGCCGAACGCCTGATCGAGGCCTTCGGCTCCGGCGCCGCGGAAGAGGGCGCGGCGGCGAACGCACCGGTCAGCATCGGCATCGCCGCCGGCCACCCCGGCGCCGGCTCGGCCGATGAGCTGCTGCGAAACGCCGACGTCGCGATGTACTCCGCCAAGGCGCGTGGCAAGAACCGGATCGCCTTCTTCGAGCCCGAGATGGCGACGGCCGTCGCGGCCCGACACACCCTGACCGAGGCGCTCCAGCGAGCCATCGCCGCCGACGAGTTCATCCTCCACTACCAGCCGATCGTGGACGTCGCCACCGGCCGCATGACCGGCCTCGAGTCGCTCATCCGCTGGATGCATCCCACGCGCGGCATGATCTGGCCGGGCGAATTCATCGCGATGGCGGAATCGTCCGACCTGATCCTGGACATCGGCCGCTGGGTGCTCGACCGATCCTGTCGCCAGGCCAAGGCCTGGCACGACCGCTGGCCCGACGCGGGCGACCTCCAGATCAGCGTCAACGTCGCTGCCCGCCAGCTCGAGCAGCCCGACTTCGTCGCCCAGGTCGCCGAGGTCGTGCGGTCCTCCGGCGTCGACCCGGCGAAGGTCGTCCTCGAAGTCACCGAGACCACGCTGCTGCACAACGCCGACGATGCGATCGCCAAGCTCGAAGCGCTGCGGCGCCTCGGTCTCGGGGTCGCCGTCGACGACTTCGGGACGGGCTACTCGTCGCTCAGCTACCTCCAGCGCTTCCCCGTGACCGCGATCAAGATCGCGCGCGACTTCGTCGCCGTCGACGAGACCGACGCGGACGGCTGGGAGCTCGCCAGCGCCATCGTGTCGATGGGCCGTGCGCTGCGCCTGACCGTCATCGCCGAGGGCGTCGAGGAACCCTTCCAGCTGGAACGGCTGCGCAAGCTGCGCTGCGGCCGGGCCCAGGGCTACTACCTCGCGCGGCCCCTGCCCGCCGAGGAGATGGACAAGCTGTTTGCGGCGGCACGCGGGCCGATCATCCTGTCGCGCGCCAGCGTCCCGGACCTGCGCGAAGTGTCGTCGCTCGAGGCTCCGCCCGCCGCCTGACGCACGTCCCGGAGGACCGCGCAGCGCGGCACCCGAAACAGGCGATGCGGCGACGCACCAAACGGTACTTTCGGCCCATTGGGTCGTGACGGGCGCGGCCCCATGGTCCGGTCTGCAGGCAGCCCAGATCGGCTGTCGCAGGATCCGGTCTGAAACAGAGCAAACCCGTCGAGAGACGGGGACGCAAAGCCAGGGATCTTCCGCCGATATCGGCAAGACCGCCCGGTTGCCAGGCGCCGCATCGACAAGCCCTCCGGAAGGTGGACTTCGATGGTGCAGCCCGAGCGCACAGCCTCCGACGAACGGAGGCGCGCACGTCACGCGGACGACACCGGCAAGGCCGGCGGTTGGTCCCTGCGGGCGAGCGCGACGCGATGACGCCCTCCTCCGGCTGGAGCCTCGATCTCACCGGTCGCCGCCGACTCAGCGTCTTCCTGTCCGCGGCGCTACTCATCGCCGCCGTCGCGGCGCCCGGCGTACGTGCCGGCGACTACGACGCCGCCGGCGACGCCAACTCCATGGCCTCGACGACCGACTACACGGGCGCCCAGGCCTGGTGGGCCGCCGGCTTCACCGGCAAGGGCATCGGCGTGGCGCTGATCGACTCCGGCGTCGTCCCGGTCGAAGGTCTCGACACCCCCGGCAAGATCATCCACGGCGCCGACCTCTCGCTCGAGTCGCAGGCCCCCGAGCTCGCTTACCTCGACACCTTCGGGCACGGCACGTTCATGGCCGGCATCATCGCCGGTCGGGACAACGCGCTGACCGCCCCCTACGCCGGCTCACCGGCATCCGCCTACCGTGGCATGGCACCGGACGCGCACATCGTGAGCGTCAAGGTCGCGAGCGCGGACGGCGGGACCGACGTGTCGCAGGTGATCGCCGCGATCGACTGGGTCGTACAGCATCGCAATGACGACGGCCTCAACATCCGGGTCCTCAACCTGTCGTACGGCACGAACTCGGCGCAGTGGTACGGCGTCGACCCGCTCGCCTTTGCGGTCGAACAGGCGTGGGACGCCGGGATCGTCGTCGTCGCGGCGGCGGGCAACAGCGGCTATCAGGCCAAGGGCTCGTCCCCTGCCCTGGCGAACCCCGCATACGACCGGCGGATCATCGCGGTCGGCGCCTCGGACTCCATGGGGACCACCAGGATGTCCGACGACACCGTCCCGGACTTCTCGGCGGCCGCCAAGACCGGCTCCGCCCGGGCACCCGACTTCGTCGCTCCTGGCGCCCATATCCAGGGCCTGCGAGTGCCGGGCTCCTACATCGACAACCGCGACGCCAAGACGGTCCTCGACGGACGGTTCATGCGCGGCAGCGGCACGTCCGAAGCCGCCGCGATCGCCTCCGGCGCGGTCGCGCTGATCCTGGACAAATACCCCCACGCCACGCCGGACCAGGTCAAGCGGCTGTTGAAGACCACCGCCTACGACATGCCGCTCGAGGGCCGCACCGGGACCATGGGGACCGGCGAGCTCCGGCTCGAGGCCGCGCTCTCGGCCAGCCTTCCGGTCTTCGTCCAGACCACCACCCCGGCGGTCGGCGGCGGCTCGATCGAGCTGGCTCGGGGCTCCGACCACCTGACCCGCGATGGCGTGGTCCTCAAGGGCGAACACGACATCTTCGGGAAGTGGCTCAACGCCGACACCCACGCCGTCCTCGAAGCCGGCCGCAACGCCTGGTCGGGTGGGACCTGGAACGGCAACGTCCTCACCGGCAACAGCTGGTCGGGCAACAGCTGGTCGGGCTCCTCGTGGTCGGGCAACAGCTGGTCCGGCAATAGTTGGTCCGGCTCGTCGTGGTCGGGCAACAGCTGGTCCGGCTCCTCGTGGTCGGGATCATCGTGGTCCGGCTCGTCATGGTCCGGATCATCGTGGTCGGGCAGCAGCTGGTCCACCGCCGGCTGGAACTAGGCAGACACCCCCATCACCCGCGCCAGGCGGGTCGCGACAGCCCACCACGAGCGGGCGAGACGCGGAACGACGAGCGAGCCGTCCGAGCTGTGCGGCCCGCTCGTCGTTTGATTCAAGCGTTCGATGGGTGCTCGACCCGCCCGGCTGGCGCTACTGCGCGAAGGTGTCGCAGTCGTCGGAGTTGCCGCTCCGATAGCCGGTCGTGAACCACTGGACGCGCTGCTCGGCGGAGCCGTGGGTCCAGGATTCCGGGTTGACCTGGCCGGTCGTCGACTGCTGGATCCGATCGTCCCCGACCGCGGCGGCGGCACTGAGGGCCTCGTCGATATCGCCAGCCTGCACGTCCGCAGCCGCCGAGTGAGCCCAGACGCCGGCCAGGCAGTCGGCCTGGAGCTCCACGCGGACCGACAGGGGGTTCTGCTGGCTCGGATCCTGCCGGACCAGCTCTTCGACGCGCTGGGTGATGCCCAGGGCGTTCTGCACGTGATGGCCGAACTCGTGCGCGACGACGTAGGCCATCGCGAAGTCGCCGCCCTGCGCGCCGAAGCGCGACTGCAGCTGGTCCATGAACCCGAGGTCGAGGTACACCTTCTGATCGGCCGGGCAGTAGAAGGGACCCGTGGCCGACGAGGCGGTCCCGCAGGGCGACTCCGTGGAGTTGTCGAACAGGACCAGCGTGGTTTGCGGGTAGGTCTTGCCCGAGGCACTGAATTCCGCGGTCCAGAACTTCTCCACCGAATCGACGATGTAGGCGAGCTCCTGGTCGGTGTCATTCTGTGGGACGAGGGTGCCGCCGGGTTCCGCGACCCCGCCACCCCCGAGGCCGCCGACGCCTGGGATCGTGCCGCCGCTGCCGCCCAGCACCCCACTGAACAGCAGGAACAGGACGACGACGACGATCAGGCCACCGATCCCGCCACCGGCCTTGCCGCCGGGGATGGGGATCGGGATCCCGCCGCCGCCGCCGCCCCCGCCGGTGCCGAAGACGTCACCGAGACCGCCGCTCCCGGCCTGGCCGCGACGATCCTCGATCCGGCCGAAGCCGGTATTGCGCTTCCACTTCATGGCGTGACTGGGCGCTCCTTGAGACGTGGTCCCGGCAGCATAGGCCGCGCGGCGGCCGGCTCCCTGTCGCAGGCCGGGCGTGGGACGTTGCAGCCGCATCGCGCTGAGACCGCGGTCGTCGCGGCGGGCTTTTCCGTGCCGCGGGTCCCGTGCCCGCGGCCGCGCGGGTCAGTCGCTCGGGCCGAACAGGACCGTCAGCCAGCGTTCGAGTGGAGCCACACGGTCGGTCTGCGCGCCCACCCGGAGCGCGGCCGAACCCGGCGCATCGTCGGGTAATGCCGGCGCGCCGGCCGCGAGCGTGAACGGGATCTCGTTCGGACCGCCGAGGCCGTACGCGCGAGCCTCCTGCTCGATGTAACGCTGGCGGGCGATGAGGTCGAGCTCGCGCTCGAGTGCCGCCACCTCGATCTGGAGATTGGCATTCGCCGTGGCGATGCCTTCGGACCGCGTCGACGCGGCTGAGACCTCTCCGACCTGGCGCGCGAACGCGATGACGATCCACGCGGCGAGCATCGTGCTCGCCAGGATCGCGATCCGGCGCCGCGTGATACCGACGACGGGGAGGGCGGCGAGATCGGGCGCGGTCCGCTCGGCGGTCCCGTCGCCACTCGTGCGAGCGTCGGGATCCTGAGCGTCGTCGATGGCGGGATCGGGCCGGCGGGACATGGCCGCGAGCGTAGCTACGTGCAGCTGGCGTGTCAACCAAGCCCGCTGTGACAGCCGAGCTGTCACACGAGCACGCCAGCGTGGCGCTAGACTGCGCCGATACCGAACATCTGTTCGGTCCCACGGGGACTCCGCCATCCGCACCTACGCCCCCGCCGATCCGACCTCCGTGCTCGAGGACCTGCTGGCCGAGCCGTCGCTGGCCCGCGGGGTCGTGCACCACGCCGTGCTGCCACCGCGCGAAGCGGTCCACGCCCCGATGCCGTCGTGGCTGGACCCGCGGATCGTGGATGGCCTCGCCAAGCGTGGGATCGAGCGCCTCTACTCGCACCAGGCCGAGGCGATCGAGGCCGTCCACGCGGGGGAAGACGTCGTCGTGGTCACGCCCACGGCATCGGGGAAGACGCTGTGCTACGCGCTGCCGGCGCTCCAGGCGATCGCCCAGGACCCGGCCGCCCGGGCCCTCTTCCTGTTCCCGACGAAGGCACTCGGGCAGGACCAGGTGACGGAGTTCGGCGAGCTATCCGCCCTGGCCGGCCTCTCGATCATCACCTCGACCTACGACGGCGACACGCCCGCCCCGATCCGGTCCGCGGTGCGAGCGGCCGGGCAGGTCGTGGTGACGAACCCCGACATGCTCCACTCGGCGATTCTCCCCCACCACACGAAGTGGTTCCAGCTGTTCGAGCAGCTCCAGCTGATCGTCATCGACGAGCTCCATACCTACCGCGGCGTGTTCGGCGGCCACGTCGCGAACGTGCTGCGACGGCTCCTGCGGATCTGCGCGCATTACGGCAGCCACCCGACGATCGTGTGCTGCTCCGCGACGATCGGGAACCCGGGCGAGCTCGCGACGATGCTGACCGGGCGACCCGCACGGCTGGTGGACCGCAACGGCGCCCCGGCCGGCGAGCGCCACGTGCTCCTGGTGGACCCGCCGATCCTCGAACCAGCGAGCGGGGCGCGCGGCTCGGCCGTGACGCTGGCCCAGCGCTGGGCGCTGCCATTCCTGCGCGCCGGCCGCCAGACGATCGTCTTCGGTCGGTCGCGGGTCGCGGTCGAGTTGTTGCTCACCGGTCTTCGCGAATCCCTGCGCGAGAGCTATGGCCCCAGGAGCCGCGTCCGCGGCTACCGCGGCGGCTATCTCCCGACCGAACGCCGGGCCATCGAGCGCGGACTGCGCGACGGGGAGATCCTCGGGGTCGTCTCGACGAACGCCCTGGAACTGGGCGTCGACATCGGCCGGCTCGACGTCTCGATCCTGGCCGGCTATCCGGGATCCGTCGCGGGCACCTGGCAGCAGTTCGGCCGGGCGGGTCGGCGACAGGGCACGAGCGTGTCGATCCTCGTGGCCTCGGGGGCACCGGTCGACCAGTACGTCATCCATCATCCGGAATTCCTGCTCGATGGCGCACCGGAGGAGGCGCGCCTCGACCCGGACAACCTGCACGTCCTCCTCGCGCACCTCCGTGCGGCGACCTTCGAGCTGCCGTTCGAGCCGGGCGAGGTGTTCGGGCCCGGACCCGCCGACGACCTGCTCGCCTTCCTTGCCGAGGAACGTCACGTCCGCCAGGCGAGCGACGG
>JAXDKY010000369.1:0-3786 GCA_034666885.1 Chloroflexota bacterium | reverse complement strand
TCCGACCGCGGCGTCGAGCCGCCGCCACCGCCGAGCGAGGCGACCGGTTGGCGGCGCCGCCTTCGCCGCGGGACGCCCTGATGCTGGCGACCTCCTCGCGACGGCGGCCGTTGGGCCGCACGATCGTGCACGTCGGCCTGGTGCTCTCGATCGCCTTTGGCGTGCTCGCCGGGGCCGGCGGGTACTGGGCGGTGATCAAGGCGCCCGAGCTCGTTCGCTCCCCGTACGACCCGGCCGTCATCGCCGCCGCACGGACGGTGCCGCGCGGGATCATCCGCGACCGGGACGGGACGACGCTCGCCCGCAACGAGACGGACCCCAACGGCGAGCTGTACCGCGTCTACCGCGGACCGGCCATCAGCCAGGTCGTCGGCTACGCGTCGCCGCGCTACGGGCGGGCCGGGCTGGAGCTCGCGTACGACGCCGAGCTCTCGGGGCTGGCCGGCGATCCGGTCTCGGATGCCCTGCGCAAGTTCGGGACCGATCCCTACGACCCGAAGGACCTGACGCTGTCGCTCTCCTACGACCTGCAGCGGGCGGCGGTCCGCGCGCTCGGCAAGCACACCGGCGCGGTCGTGATGCTCGATCCACGCAATGGGGAGATCCTTGCGCTGGCCTCGACGCCGACCTATTCCGCCTCGGCATTGACCGATCCCGCCCAGGCCGACGCCACGTTCAAGGCGCTGCAGGCCGACAAGGACCAGCCGCTGCTGCCCAGAGCCACCCTCGGGCGGTACGTGCCGGGGTCGGTGTTCAAGATCGTCACCGCCATCGCCGGGCTCGGCTCCGGGTCGATCACGCCGCAGACGACCTACAAGCAGCAGCCGGCCGCGGAACGGGACGGCCTGGTCGTGAACGGGTTCCGGATCCGCGACGGCCACCACCTCTTCACCGGCAACAAGGCGCTCGACCTCGTCGGCGCGACCGAGGTCTCCTGCAACATCTGGTACGCCCTGACCGGGCTCAAGACGGGCGGCGCGAACCTCGTCGACTACGCGGGCCGGCTCGGGTTCGGCGCGCCGATCCCGTTCGACCTGCCGACCGCCGTCTCGCAGGTCACCAACGGCAGCGGCGACGCGCCGGGCGGATTCGTCGATGACGTCGAGCTGGCCAATGCCGCCTACGGCCAGGCCGAGACGTTCGTGACCCCACTCCAGATGGCGCTGGTGGCCGGCACGGTGGCGAACGGCGGGGAGCTGATGCGACCACGCCTCGTGACCGCCATCAGCGGCAAGCGTGGCAGCCGCGCCGTGGAACCCGAGAGCCTTCGCCGGGTGATCGATCCAGCGGAGGCCGGCGCCATCCGGGACGCCATGGTCGCCGCCGTCGAGGGCGAGTTCGGCCGGCGGTTCACCACCGGCGCGAAGGTGCCGGGCGTGACGACGGCTGGCAAGTCGGGCACGGCGGAGCTCGGCGGTTCGGGCGAGCCGCACTCGTGGTTCATCGGCTTCGCGCCGGCCGAGGCGCCCACGGTAGCCATCGCGGTCCTCGTGGAGCAGGCCGGGCGCGGCGCCGAGGTGGCCGCGCCCATCGCCGGCGACCTCATGCAGTACTGGCTGGAGCGGGCCAAATGAGCGAGCCACCGCCGCCGCGCGAGCGCCGTCCACTGGTCGAGCGGATCGGCATGGCGGCCATCGCCGTGGTGCTCGCCACGCTCTTCGGCGGGGTCGCCGTTGCCTCCTGGCTCGGCGGCGAACCGTTCCTCGCGGTCATGGGTGGGATCGGCTGCCTGATGACGGCCTGGGTCGGCGGGCTGACGCTGTTTCGCGGCTGAGGTCGAACTCGTCGCGAACCAAAACGACGCTCGCGACGTACTATCCCTCGACACCACACGGCGAGTCCGTGAGCCGTCGCACCCCGAACGCCCGACCCGCGGCGGTTCCCCGCACCCGCCGCACCGCGAGAGAGGCCGATGACGAAGATCCAGGAAACCGGCGACAAGGTCCTCGGCAACGTCGAGCACGTGATCGTCGGCAAGCACCACGAGGTCCGGCTGGCGCTGGTCGCCCTCCTATGCCGCGGCCACCTCCTGATCGAGGACGTGCCGGGCACCGGCAAGACGGTCCTCGCCAAGGCCATCGCCCGCAGCCTCGGCTGCTCGTTCCGGCGCATCCAGTTCACCCCGGACCTCCTGCCGTCGGACGTGTCCGGGCTGTCGATCTACAACCAGAAGACCCAGGAGTTCGAGTTCCGGCCGGGCCCCATCTTCAGCCAGGTCGTGCTCGCGGACGAGATCAACCGGGCGACCCCTAAGACCCAGTCGGCGCTGCTCGAATCGATGGAGGAGCGCCAGTCGACGATCGACGGCACGACCTACCCGATGCCCGATCCGTTCCTGGTGATCGCGACGCAGAACCCGATCGAGTACGAGGGCACGTTCGCCCTTCCGGAAGCGCAGCTCGACCGGTTCATGCTGCGCATCCGCCTCGGCTACCCCCAGCCGATCGAGGAGATCATGATCCTCGACGAGCAGAAGCGAACGCATCCGCTCGACGACATCAAGGAGGTCCTCGGGGTCGAGGACCTGCGCTCGCTGCAGGACGCCGTCCGCGAGATCTACGTCGACTCGACCGTTGCCGACTACATCGTCCGCGTCGTCGGGGCGACCCGGAACCATCCCGACGTGTACCTCGGGGCCTCGCCGCGCGGCTCGATCGCCCTCTATCGCGCTGGCCAGGCGCTGGCCGGCCTGCTCGGGCGTGACTACGTCATCCCGGACGACATCAAAGCCCTGGCCGAGCCGGCACTCGCCCACCGCCTGATCATCAAGACGAGCTCATCGATCCACGACGTGCAGGCCGGCCAGGTCGTGCGCGAGATCCTCGATTCGACCCCGATCGACGGCGTCCGCCCGACCGGCGGCGGCCCGACCGAGCTGCGCCCGGCGGCGTCGGCCGGCAAGACCGCCCCGAACGCCTAGCGGCTCGACGGCACGGCGACGGCGGACGGCGAGGCAGGGGCGCGATGCTGCGACGGCTCCAGGCGCTGATCCTCGCCACGGTCCTGGTCGTAGCCGCGTTCTCCACTGGGTACCCGTTCCTCTTCTACCTGCTCTACCTCGGGATCCTGGTGGTCGGGGGCTCGTATGTGCTCGTCCGTCTCGGCCTCTCCGATCTCGAGGCGGGCTACGCGGTCAGCCAGCTCCACGGCCACGTCGGCGACCGGATGCGGGTGACGTACACGCTGCGCAACGGCAGCCGCATCCCCAAGCCATGGCTGGAGATCCACAACCCGACGACGCTCCCGGGCGGCCTCCCCGGCCGAGCCATCACGCTCGGCGGCCGGACGGAGCGGTCGTGGCTGATCCGGGCCCCGCTGTCCCGTCGCGGTCACTTTCGGATCGAGCCGCTCCACATCCGGACGGGCGACCCGTTCGGCTTCTTCGAGGCATCGGCGACGGTCGGGCAGGGGATCTCCATCGTGGTCTATCCACGGATCGAGCCGCTGCCCCGCTGGCGCCTTCCGGCGGCCGCGCTGGAGGGGAGCCACGCCTCGCCCGTCCGGACCCTCCAGACGACCCCGATGGCGACCTCCGTACGCCCGTATGCCCCCGGTGACGCGATGAACCGGATCCACTGGAAGACGACCGCCCGGCACGGGGAGATCCAGGTCAAGGAGTTCGACCTCGAGCAGACCGCCGATGCGTGGATCATCCTCGATCTCCAGCGCGGGATCCAGGCCGGTCGCGGCGACGACTCGACTGTCGAGGTCGCGGTCCGCGCGGCAGCCTCGATCGCCGATCGCGCCCTCCAGGAGAACCGCGCCGTCGGCCTGACCGTGAACGTC
>JAXDKY010000368.1:0-5325 GCA_034666885.1 Chloroflexota bacterium | reverse complement strand
TGCCGCCGGAGGCGAGGACCGCGGACAGGAGTGCCGCCGCGATCACCGTGCCGAATCCGCCGCGGGTGGAGCGCCTGGCCTCGACGGGCGCCGTGACGGGTGCAACGGCCACCGTGCCGGGCGTGGGGGCCGGCTCGTACCAGCGTTCCGGGGTCGGCGCGGGGTCGGAACCGCCGTCGTGCCGCGTCCAGTCGGTACGCGGCTCGGGCGGCGGCGAGTAGCTATCGACCACGGGGCCGGGGTCGCTGCTGGTCGGGGGTGTCGGCCACGCCGGCTGGTCGGCCGGCAGGTCATGGCGTCGGGTCGCGTCGGCGTCGTCGGGTCGCTGGTCGTCGGTCATCGTCGGGTAAATTCCTTGGAAGTCTGCGTGATGCCGGCCGGTGAGCGGCCGTTGGGAAGGTCCGTGTCGTTCAGGGTGCGGCGGTCGAGTTCAAACCCGACGCTTCGGACGGTGAAGTTTCCGTCACGTTCGCCGGCCCTTCCTGGGCATCCAGCCCTTGAGGTTGCGCGTGCGCACCGTCCCCTGCCGCGGCCGCGGCGATCCGTTCGCTGCCTTCGGCCGCGCTCGCGACGTCGGCCTGCGCCGCTGCGGGCGTCCCCGCGATGACCCGCGGATCGCGCGGTAGATGGACCGTGAACCGGCTGCCGCGATCCCGGCCGCTCTCGACCGTGACCGTCCCGCCGTGCATGTCGACGATCGAGCGCACGATGGCGAGCCCAAGGCCGCTGCCGCTGCCGCGCGCCTCGTTCGCCCGCGACCCGCGGTAGAAGCGCTCGAAGATGTGGGGCAGCTCCGCGGGGTCGATCCCGACGCCCGTGTCGGTCACGTCGATCCGCGCGCCGTCATCGGTCGGCTCGACCTCGACCCGCACCGCGCCGCCGCGCGGCGTGAACTTCACGGCGTTGCCGACCAGGTTGGCCACGACCTGCCCGATGCGCGGCGGGTCGTGCCGGATGCGGATCGGGGCGTCCGGCAGGTCCACGATGAGCTGGATGCCACGGCGGGCCGCCGCGGCGTCGTGCTGGTGCGTCGCCGATTCCACCGCGGCCCGCAGGTCGTCCGGCCGCAGGTCCAGGAGGACCAGGCCGGAGTCCAGCTTCGAGAGCTCGAGCAGGTTCTGGGCGAGCCAGTCGAGCCGCTCGATCTGGCCGGCACTCGACTCGAGGAACTCGGCGCGGGCTTCGGGATCGTCCCCGGCCGATTCCATCAGCAGCTGGTTGAACGTACGCAGCGCGGCCAATGGCGTGCGCAGCTCGTGCGAGACATCGGCGAGGAAATCGCGACTGCGATCGCGGTCGCGGCGGCTGACCTCGACGCTCTCCTCGAGCCGGTCGGCCATGGTGTTGAACTGGACCGCGAGGTCACCGAGCTCCGTGGAACCGGCACGAAGCTGGCCGGCGGGGACACGGCGCGACAGGTCTCCTTCGGCCAGGGCCCGCGATGCGTCCGTCAGCTGGCGCAACGGAGTCGTGAATCGCCGGGTCAGCGCCGCCGAGACCACGACCGCCAGGCCCAGGGCGAAAAGTCCGATCGCCGCGAGGAGCCCGATGACGTTGGCGATGGCCGACGCCCGGAAGGTCGAGGGATTGGCCAGCGTGACCTCGAGCGTGTAGCGACCGAGCACCGGACCGGCGCCGTAACGCTCGGTCACCGCGGTGGCCTCGCGGGTCTGGCCGGCAGCCGGAGGCGACTGGAGGTTCATCTGGAACGTGCCGTTGGGGGCGGGCACGAAAAGCGTCCGGTCGCCCTCGCGGACCATGACCCCGAAGCGCACGATGACATCGGCCTGGCCCAGGCGATCGGTGATGAAGGCGCGGTACGGCGGGTCGTCGAGGATGGCGACGACCCGTTCATCGAGCAACCCATTCGCGCCGACGACGGGAGCGCCGTTCGCCTCGGTCCGCGCCAGGTCCTGGATGTAGCCGCTGACGGTCGTCGACCGCTCGCCGAGATCGAATACCTGCTGGCGCGCGAAGTAGTCGTCGAGCCGATTGAGGACGAGCATCGAGGCGACGCCCAGCGTCAGCGCGATGACCGCGACGAAGGCGACGGTGAGCCGGCCCTGGAACGTGCGCGGGAGGACCCGCCGGAGGCGGCGCCACAGGCGGGAACGCCGGAACACCGGCCGCTCAGCGCTCGGCGAACGCGTAGCCGACGCCACGGACCGTCAGGACGAAGGCCGGCGTGGCCGGATCGTCCTCGATCTTCTCGCGCAGGTGGCTGACGTGGACGTTGATGGTCTTCTCGTCCTGGTCGAGCGCCTCATAGTCCCGCAACAGCTCGAGCAGCTCGCCCCGGGTGTAGACACGGCCCGGCCGCGACGCGAGGTGGCGCAGGATCTCGAACTCGGTCGGCGTGAGGCTGATGCGACGGGCGCCTCGTTGTACGCGGCGGCGCTCCAAATCGATGATCAGGTCCTTGTGGCGGATGACCCGGCCGCCCGCGGCGTCCGCGAGATCGCCGTACGAGCGACGCAGCAGGGCCTTGATACGGCTCAGCAGCTCGCGCAGTCCGAACGGCTTCGTCAGGTAGTCGTCCGCGCCGAGTTCCAGGCCGATCACCTTGTCGACCTCGTCGTCGCGCGCCGTGAGCACGAGGATGGGCATCTTGGCGCCGGCCGCCCGGATGCGACGAAGCGCCTCGAACCCGTCGATGCCGGGCAGGCGCACGTCGAGGACCACGAGGTCCGGTGCCTCGCGCGTGGCGATCTCCAGACCCTCTTCGCCCGACCGCGCGACGCCGACGTCATAGCCCTCCTGCTGCAGGGCGTACTGGATCCCACGAGCGACGGCATGCTCGTCTTCCACGATCAGGATGGTTGCGGCCACATCTCGATGCTACTCCGTGCCGCTCAATCAAGCGGCCGGCGCGGCCCAGCGGGCCGCTCGTGGTATCCTGCGCTCCCGCTCCGGGCGCCTCGCCAGCGGCGAGCCGCAGCCCGAACCCACCGATCACCACCAACTTCGAGGTCCGTTCCATGGCCATCGCCCGTCCGACACTCGCCGCCGAGCACCGTGAGGTGACCGGCAAGAAGGTGAACCGCCTCCGCAACGAGGGCAAGCTCCCGGCCGTGGTGTACGGGCATGGTGTCGATTCCACCAATGTCACGGTGGACGCGCACGAGTTCGAGCTGCTGCGCAAGCACACCGGTCCCAACGCCCTGGTCGACCTGTCGGTCGCCGGCGAAAAGGCCCAGCCGGTCCTCATCAACCAGGTCCAGATCCACCCGGTGCATCGCCGGCCGCTGCACGCCGACCTGTTCCTCGTCCGCATGACCGAGGAGCTCACGGTCGACGTGCCGCTGATCGCGAACGGCGTGTCGCACGCGGTCGACCAGCTCGGTGGCACGGTCCTCCACCCGACGGAGACGGTCCGTGTCCGAGCCCTGCCGGATCACCTGCCGCAGTCCATCGAGTACTCGATCGAGTCGCTCATCGACTTCGACGTCGCGCTCCACGTGCGCGACCTCGCCATCCCGTCCGATGTCACGCTGCTGACCGACCCTGACGAGATCATCGCCAAGGTCCAGGCGCCGCGCGTCGAGGTCGAGGAGGAGCCCGTGGTCGCCGAGGGCGAAGAGGGTGCCGAGGGCGAGGCCGCCGAGGGCGAGGCCGCCGAAGGTGGAGCAACCGACAGCGGCGGGGACAGCGGGTCCTCCGAGGAGAGCTAGGACCCGACCGGGCGGGCACGCCGCGAGAGCGGCCAGCCAGGCACGACGTCAGCCGTCGGAGCGCCGCCCCGACGCGTACACGATCGGCACCCGGAACGCCATCTCGTCTGGCTGCAGCGCCATGAGTCGCTCGCGGAACTGCCGCAGGAATCGGCGTCGCTCGGTGCGGTCCATCTCCTCGAACAGGCTCTCCTCGTCGAAGTCGGTGAGGAACGAGATGTACCCATCGACGGTGAACGCGTAGTCGAGCAGGCTGCCCGTCGCCATCACGTCCCGAAAGCCCGCCCGGCGGAGCTCGCGAGCCGCGTGCTCGACCGACTCGATGTCGCCCTTGCGGTTGGGGTCCTCGTCGTTCTCGAACCCGTACTCCTCGAGCAAGCGGTCGAAGACCCGATCGGGCGCGAAGGCCCGCTGGTCGGCAAGCCACGTCACGTGGGCGAACAGGCCTCCCGGTCGCAGGACACGGCGGATCTCCCGCAGGGCAGCCGGCCGGCTGGGCACGAGCTGCAGCACGAAGGACGACATCGCGGCATCGAAGCTCGCGGCATCGAACGGGAGCTCGGCCGCGAAGGCGACGCGGCCGGTGAATCGCTTGCGGGCCGTGGGGATCCGCTCGGCGATGAGTGCCTCGACCGCGCCGATCATCTCGCGCGACGCATCGATGCCGGTGATCTCGACCTCCGGCCACCGCTGCAGCGCGGCGATCGACAGGTTGCCGGTCCCGACCCCGACATCGAGCAGGTCATGCGCCCCGTCGGCGACGCTCCCGTCCAGGTGGTCGAGCAGCGCGACGGCGCTGGGCGCCAGGACCGGCGCCCACCACCGCTCGTACCCGGCCGCGATCCGGTCGTACCTCGCCGCTTGCTCCGTCACCTGGCCATCGTGCCACGACGGCGGTCGTGGGTTCAGCCAGGAGCAGGCAGGTCCCCGCTGCGCCGGCTGCCGATCAGTCCGAGACGCCGGCCGCCCCAGATCACGAGCGCCCCGATGACCCCGAGGACCAGCAGGATCGGAAGCCACACGATGGCGAACCAGATCCCGGCCGTGCTGAGCGCCTGAAGCACGTTCACCAGACTGGCCGTCGCCTCGTCGACGACGACCCCGGGCTCCCAGCCCTTCGTCGCCACGTCAACAGCCACGACCGGCACGCTGAACGTCGCGGTGAGGGTCGCGAACCCGGCACGATCCTGGAGGTCGACGAGCGCCGCGCTCAACTGCTCGATCTCGCCGCGCACGTTCGTCAGCTGTTGCTGGACCTCGAGCACGTCCGAGATCTTGGTGGTGCCAGTGGCGATCTGCTGGAGGGCGGCCTCGCTGGCACGAAGGTTCTTGATGCGCGCCTCGAGGTCGACGACCTGCCCGGTCACCTCGACCGCCTGGGTCTGCTCGGTCACGACCTTGGAGGTCAAGCCATTGAGCCGACGCAGGAGGTCGAGCGCGTCCTCCCAGCGTGCCGCCGGGATCCGATAGGTGATGGAGGCCGTCGGGCGGTCCTCGACGTTCTGGGTCTGTGACGCTCCCACATACCCGCCCATCGCTCGGATGCCGTCACGGGCCGTGACGAGGGCCGTCGGAACGTCCGTCACCTCGAGTTCGATGGTCCCGGTCCGGATGATCTTCGCGTCGTCGATGAGGGCCCCGACGCCATCGCCGC
>JAXDKY010000367.1:0-8494 GCA_034666885.1 Chloroflexota bacterium | reverse complement strand
ACCGATGCCTCGTGGAACGGGGCCAGACCATCCGGATAGCGCCCCGTCCGAAGGAGGACGAAACCGCATGATCGAACAGCAGCCGACGATGGTCGAGCCGACCCCGGTCCTCGAGCCGGCCACGGTCGTGTCCCTCAGCGACGCCGCCGCCAGCAAGCTGCGCGAGCTGACCAAGGACGAGACGAATCCGGATATCGGCCTGCGCGTCTACGTGTACTCCGGCGGCTGCTCCGGCTTCCGCTACGGGATGATGCTCGAAGACGCCCCGACGCCCGAGGACAAGGTCCTCCATGCCAGCGGCATCAAGGTCTATGTCGACGGCCAGAGCATCTCCCTGCTGCAGGGCTCGCAGATCGACTACGTCGACACGCTGATGGGCGCCGGCTTCACGGTCAACAACCCCAACGCGGTCGCGGCCTGCGGCTGCGGCTCCAGCTTCCGGACCGCCGATGACGAAGGCGCGCCCAAGGGCTGCTCACACTGATCTCGGCGACCTGCCGATCTCGAAGCCGCCGGCCCGACCGGCGGCTTCTCTGTAACCAGGGCTAGACTCGACAGGACGCGGTCCCGCCGCTCGGGGCGCGACTCGCGCAAACCACGGCAAGCACGGATCGGATCGGTGGTCGATGGAGATCCCGCTCTTCCCGCTGCACACGGTCCTCTGTCCGGGCATCGTCCTGCCCTTGCACATCTTCGAGGATCGCTACCGTGCGATGACCCGGCGCTGCCTGGACAGTGGCGAGCCGTTCGGGGTCGTACTCATCCGCGACGGCCGTGAGATCGGCACCGCCCGGGCCGCCACGCTCGCCGGCGTCGGCGCGTTCGCGGAGATCCGCCAGGCCGGCCGCTACCCGGACGGCCGGTTCGACCTGCTGGCGGCCGCGACGGGACGCTTCGCGATCGAGTCGGTCGACGCCCAGACCGAGCCGTATCTGCTCGCGGAGGTCACGCCGCTCGACGACGAGGTCGGTGACGAGCCGCGGGCCGAGCGCCTGGCCGCGGCCGCGATCCGCCGCTTCGTCCGCTACCTCGACCTCATGCGCGCCCGCGACGGCGAGACCACGGCGGTCCTCGACATCCGCGTCGAGATCGAATCGCAGCACGACGACGTCGTCGACCGGCCGCCTGGCCGACCCAAGATGTAGGGCCTGGAGGCCGGTGGCGATCAGGAGCCGGCTCCGGACCTGAAGATCCCCGACGACCCGACGGTGCTCTCCTACCTCCTGTCCGGCATCGTGCAGGTCGAGCTGCCGCGCCGCCAGGCGTTACTGGAGGCGGAAACGACCGTCGAGCGCCTCGAAGGGCTCGTTTCGCTGCTCGAGCGGGAGCTCGTGCTGCTCACGAAGCGGCTGCGCTACTTCTCGCCGGATCCCGTGTCGCTGGGCGGCGCCCGCCGCAGCTGACGCTTACGGCGCCCCGTCACGGTCCGGCGCCTGGCTGCCGCGCAGTGCGACGAGGGTCTGCCAGGCGCGCGTGGCGAGCTGGAAGTTGAACCTCGTGTCGGGGTCCGACAGGTCCCGCTGGGAGATCTCGCGGATCCGCTGCAACCGGTATTTCAGCGTGCTCCGGTGGATCGACAGCGCCTGGCTCGTGGCTTCGTAGGCCTGCCCGAGCTCGAGGAAGCTGGCGAGGGTCGGCACGAGCTCAGCCGGCTTGGCCTCGTCGTAATCGAGCAGGGGCCCAAGCCAGGCACGGACGAACCGTTCGACCGACGCCGTCTCGTCGACCTCGGCGAGCAGACGGAACACGCCAAGGTCGTCGAAGATCGTCACGCCTCGGGCAGCTGGGGCCTGGTCACCCATCTTGAGCGCGAGGCCCGCCTCTCGATAGGTGCGTGGCGCCTCCGCTGGATCGGACACGGCCCCGCCGACACCGATCCGGCAACCGCCGCCCAGGCTCCGCTCGATGCTGGCCTCGAAGGTCGCCCAGTCTGTCTCGGCATCGGCCAACACGACGACGGCTCCGCCCCGCGTCGTCAGGAGCCATCCAGCGACATGGTCGCGCAGGGCGCGCCGGACCGCGTTGACCAGGCGATCCTCGTCCGCCGGCGTGCCGACCGCCTCGACGATCGCGATGCGCCGCGGCTGCAGCAGGTCGCACCCGATCGCCCTGGCGCGCTCGATGGCGACCTGCGGATCGACTCCGGTGAGCATGTCCTCGAGCAGGTCCCGGCCAAGTCGCAGTTGCGTTTCGCCGAGGCTCCGCAGCCGGGCCAGCTCCATCGCCGCGACGGTCGCGCCGTGTTCCAGAGCGACGATGTCCGGCTCGCCCGCGGTGCCGTCGGGATCGCTCATCGTCATGATGCCCGCGACGCCGTCACGTGGACCCACGAGGACGACCACCCGGTCGGGTTCGCGCACGGGCCCGCCCGCGTCGAGACCGCGCTGGATCATCCGTTCCAACGCGCCGCGGCCCTGGCGGACGTGCTCCTCGGCGAGACCGGGCCCGGCCCGTGCGATCACGTTGCCCGCCCGGTCCTCGACGACGATGGTCCGGTCGGTCAGCTCATGCACGGCCCCGGCGATGCCGGCAAGGCCCGTGCCGGCCATGGCGGCCCGCGTCAGCCGCTCGTGGATCTCCGCCCGCCGCCGGATCGTCTCGACACTCTCCGCGAGTTGAGCGTTCGTCAGGCGCAGTTCGGCGGATGCTGCGAGCTCGCGTTCGTGGAGCCGCGCGTTCGCGATCGCGATCCCGACCTGTTGGGTCAGGACACGAAGCACGAACTGATCGAGTGCGGATGGCTCCTCGTCGGCGCCGACGACAAGCAGCCCAAACTGCCCCGCCATCCCGCGCAGCGGGAAGGCCCAGCCCCAGCTGTCATCCTGGGTCGACACCGCGCCGCCGGCGTCGCTCAAGACGGCGAACTGGGCCTCGAGATTCGCTCGCGATTCGGCCGCCTCCAGCGGACCGGACGTGAGGGACCAGCCGCCCGGGCGGAGCAGGACACCGCGCACCCGGCCGTCAAAGAGCGACGGCACCGCTGTCGCGGCGAGCTCGAGGATCTGCGCTTCGGCGCGACTCTCGGTCATGCGGATCGAGAGGACGAGCAGGCTGAGAAGGCTCGTCAGCTGGTCCCGAAGGGCCCCGTCCGATATATCGCCCGGCGAAGGGGTGATCGCGTGCACGTCGTGAGCGTACCAACTGCACCCTTGCCTGCCTAGTCCTGCGAGGACTAATAGAAGCAAAAAACTGGTCCGGTGAGGACAGGTGCATCGGGACTTCGCCGGCCTCGTCTGCCCGTGAGGGTCGGCCCACGCGAAAACTATGGCGCCGTCGGGACGTAGTCCGCAGCCGCGCGTCTGACGACACTCCTGCTATGGCGTCGACCCCGGTGCCGTCAGCGTGGGCCTCGGAACTGCCCGAGCTGATCGGCGAGCAATTTCCGCACAGCCGCCCCGAGACGCGGCAGGCCCTGGCGAGGGCCGCCTCGATCCGCATGTTCGATGCCGGCCACGCGATCGTCCAGCAGGGTGACGACTCCTCCCTCGCCCTGGTCCTGGACGGTCACGTGGCCGTGCGCCGCACGACCGTCGAAGGGCGTCAACTAATCATGGCGATCGTCACCCGTGGCGGGCTCGCATCGGTGCTGCCGCTCGCGACGCGCCCGGCGGGCGCCGACGCCGTCGCGCTGACGCCGGGCACGGCAGCGGTGTGGCGTGGCGTGGAAGTCCGATCATTCGCCACGATCGACCCCGGTCTCGCGGTCGACATCCTTGACCGTGTGCTCGTCGCCTTCGAGGGAGTCGTCGGGCGGATCGACGGCCTGGTCTATCAAAGCGCCCTGCGACGCGTGGCACGCGTGCTGGACGACCATGCCGACCTCTTCTTCGGCGACCGCCCGGTGCTCAGTCGGGCCGACCTCCCAGCGATGATCGGAACGAGTCGCGAGATGACCGGCCGCGTGCTGCGGCGGCTCGAAGCACAGGGTGTCGTCGCCCGTGTCGGCCGAAAGCGCCTTCGCCTGCTGGATGCGGCGGGGCTGGCCGCCGCCGCAGACTCCGGACTCGATGAACCGATGCCTGCCCGACGAACCCGATCCCTCTCGGTGGTCTCGCCTCGCGACGACACCGTCCGTGTGGTGCGGCGCGATCTCGGCGCACGCGCGGGGCGAGCGAACGCTGTACGACGAGGTCCGAAGGCGCGCACGCCGTCGGGCTGGTCGATGGCAAGCGTTGCCGCTGGACCGCGGGTCTAGAATGTCGGGGCTCGATCCGCGCGTTTGGGGGGATGGCCAGTGGTGGAGACTCGAGACTTCGGCCTAGCCGGTGTCGATCTAGAGGCGGGCGACCACATCTGCGCGCTGTATCTGGGCCAGCAGGAGCGGGACGACATCGTCCTGCCCTATCTTCGGGCGGGCCTTCGGGCCGGCGACAAGTGCATCGCGGTCGTCGACGCGGCACCGGACGACCACACCCTTGCCGGGATCGGCAACGAGCAGGAGATCGGCGGCTACGTGGCGTCGAAGCAGCTCGAGGTGCACACGACCGTGGACACCTACCTCCAGGTCGCGCCGTTCTCACCCGAGCGGATGATCGAGTTCTGGGACGGCACCGTCGGAGCGGCCATGCGCAGCGGCTCGTTCCGGTTCGCCCGGGTAAGCGGTGAGGTGCCGTTCGCGGTGCGTACCGCGCCGCTCCGGACCCAGTTCTTCGAGTACGAGGCCGCTCTCAACCGGTTCGCTCCGCGGTACCCCCAGACGCTCCTGTGCCTCTACGACCTCAGCCGATTCGGTGGTGGCTTCCTGGTGGACATCATGCGCACCCACCCCAGGCTGCTGATGGGCGGGCTCATCCTCGAGAACCCGCACTACCGGCCGCCGGGCGACTTCATCACTCCGCCGGCATGACGGCCGGCCGCCTGCGGCCCAACCCCGCGGCCCGATCCCTTACTCGCTGAAGCGCTCTTCCTTCCAGGGATCGGCGTCGTTGTTGTAGCCGTAGCGCTCCCAGAAGCCGAGCTGGTCGTGGTCGAGGAACTCCAGCCCGCGGATCCACTTCGAGCTCTTCCAGAAGTAACGCCTGGGGACGAGCAGGCGCAGCGGGTAGCCATGCTCCGGCTCGAGCGGCTGGCCGTCGAACGTGTCCGCCAGCAGGACGTCGTCGTCATCGAGCACCGACAGCGGCAGGTTGGCCGTGTAGCCCTGCTCCGCGTGGCTGACGACGTGCGTCGCGGTCGGGCGGACCTGGGCCATCTCCAGGATGGCCTGGATCGGGACGCCTTCCCATGTCGTATCCAGCTTCGACCAGCGGGTGACGCAGTGGATATCCGTGCCGACCTGCTTGCGAGGCAGCTGCTTGAACTGCTCCCAGGTCAGGGTGAAGGGTGCATCCACTTCGCCGAAGACCTTGAAGTCCCAGGTCGCGAGGTCGGTGTGCGGCACGGAACCGTAGTGGAGGACGGGGAACTTCTCCGTCCGGTACTGGCCGGGCGGGATGCGTTCGGCGATGGCCGGGTCGGTGGCGGTGTTGCCGAAGAGGCGTTCGAACATGGGCGCGGTCCTTCGCTGGACTGGTGGGAACGGCCCGTATCGTCGCACACCAGGCGTGACGCTTCCGTGACCGGCGAAGACCCGGCCGCGCCGTCGGGTACCCTTCGCGCGTGACCCCACCCAGGCGCCCCAACCTCGTGATCGTCATGCCCGCCTACAACGCGGCCTTGACGCTCGAGCGAACCTACGCCGACATCCCGCACGACATCGTCGACAAGATCATCCTCGTCGACGACGTGTCGCGCGACGAGACGGTCGATATCGCCCGCAACCTCGGCCTGGACGTGATCATCCACTCGCAGAACCGGGGGTACGGCGGCAACCAGAAGACGTGCTACGACGCGGCGCTCGCGGCCGGGGCGGACATCGTCGTGATGCTTCATCCCGACTACCAGTACGACGCGACGCGCATCCCGGCCCTGATCGAGCCCATCGCCGCGGGAGAGCGCGACCTGATGCTCGGCAGCCGGTTCCTCGGCGACCCGTTGGCGGGCGGCATGCCGGCCTGGAAGTACGTCAGCAACCGCTTCCTGACGATCCTCGAGAACGTGGCGTTCGGTCTCCACCTGTCCGAATACCACACGGGCCTGCGCGCCTACAGCCGGCACTTGCTCGAGACGATCCCCTACCACGAGAACAGCGACGACTTCGTGTTCGACCAGGAGCTCATCGCCCAGGTCGTGGCTGCCGGGCTGCGCCGGCGGATCGGCGAGGTCGCCGTCGCGACCCGCTACTTCGAGGAGGCGAGTTCGGTCGGCTTCAAGCGCAGCGTGGTGTACGGCCTCTCAACCCTCGGCGTCATCGCCCGCTACCTCCTCCATCGACTGCGGGTCCGTCGGTCGCCGAAGCTGACCGCGCGGGATCCCGGCGCGCAGCGCGCCGAACGGGACTGAGGGCCGCGGTTCCTTGACCCTGAATCGGCGCACGGTCCTGCGCACGGTCATCGGCATCGCCATCAGCGCCGTCGCGATCTGGATCCTGGCGCGGTCCGTCGACCTGCCGCGCACGTTCGATGTCCTGCGCACCGCCAACCCGGCCTGGATCCTGGTCATGGTCGGGACGGTGCTCCTCGACGTCGCGGCGCGTGGCGGTCGATGGCAGGCGCTGCTCGCCCCGATCCGGCGGCTGCCGTACCGGCGCGTGCTCGGCTACACCTACCTCGGCTATCTCGCCAACAACGTCCTGCCGGCGCGTCTCGGGGAGCTCGTCCGCAGCCACGCGCTCGGCGAGGGCGAGGGGATCAGCCGCCCCACGGTCCTCGGCACGATCGTCGTCGAGCGCATCGTCGACACCGTGATCGTCGTGGGCCTGGCGGCCCTGGCGGTCGTTATCCTCGGCGTGGGCGGCACCATGTCGACCGCCGTGCTGCTGGGCGCCGGGTTCGTGGGCGTCCTCATCGTCGTGCTGTTCGTGGCGATGGTCAGTCATCGCCTCCCCGGCGCTGAGCGCGTCCTCGCGGTCGCCGAGCGCTATCCGCGGATCCTCGAACTGGCCCGGCGCCTCCGCGAGGGCCTGGCCGTCGCCGGCCGCCCGGGTACGCTTGGGCTGGCCCTCCTATTGAGTGCCGCGGCGTGGACGGCCTCGATTGCCACGTTCATCGCGAGCGGGCAGTCGGTCGGGGTCGAGCTGACCCTGAGCCAGGCGGTCCTGCTGTGCAGTGGTACGGCGTTGGCCACGATCGTGCCGTCCGCGCCTGGCTACGTCGGGACGTTCGAGCTGACGGCGGTTTCGATCGCGAAGATCTTCGGCGTCGACCCGGACGCCGCGTTCGCCATGGCGCTGCTCGCCCACGCGATGATCCTCGGGATCACGTCGATCGGCGGGGTCGTCGCGGCGCTCCGACTCGGAGTCGGCCTCGACACCGGAACCGATGACGGCGAGGTGGAGACGCCGGCCCCGCATGCGGCGCCCTGAGCGACTCGGCCCGTCAGGACGCGGGCAGTGCTCCGGGCAGCGGCAGCGATCCGAGGGGCGGAACCTCCGCGTGGGTCGGTCCCGGCAGCGCGTCGTACGACGCGAACCGCAGTGGCTGGCCCGTCCGGCCGGTGACGCGCAGGAACTCGAGCGCGTAGGCCTCGTACATCTCGTTGAGGACGGAGACCGCTTCGACGTGATTCGGCCGACCGGCCGCGGCGCGGGCTTCGGTCCGACTCGTCCACATGCAGAACGAGAGACACGACCGGTCGCCGGCGGCCGGGCCCCGGAAGTAGTGGATGAACCCCGGCGCCGATTCGGCCTCGTGGTGGGCCCGATCGTCGTACTCGTTCAACCGGCGCTCGTCGGCATCGGCTCGGCGGATCGATCGGAAGACCACCAGGTACCACTCGCCGTCGCCCAGCTGGGTGGCCACGTCGGACCAGTCGAAGGCGGCCGCGACCGGGAGCGTCGCGTAGGCCTCGGAGACCGGTGCGAGAGCGTCGAACGCGTCCATGGCGGTCGCAGCATCCCTCCCAGCCGGACCGATTGTCAAATGACGGAACGTACCGATGCCATATCGCGATAGTACCGACGGCTGGGCGGGCTACGGCCGCAGCTGCGCGACGATCGCTTCCGCCCCGTCGGCCAGTAGGCCGGCAGCTCGCGCGCGCCAAGCCGGCGTGGCGCGTTCCGTCGGGGCGAGCATCCCGATGGCGGCCGCGATCCCGTCGTCGCGCAGGATGGGCACCGCGGCCAGCACGGTCCCGGCAAAGAGCTCGTCGTCGCTCCAGCCGATGCCGTCGACCCTGACCCTCGCCAGGTCGCGCCGAAGGACACCGGGCCGCGCCGCGCCGGCCAGGACCTCCTGCTGGATATCGCTCGGCGCGTAGGCGAGCAGCACCTTCGCCAGCGCGCCGGCGACGAGCGGGGTCGCCGTACCAGGCTCGCAGCTCACGCGCAGCGCGTGCCCGGATTGGACCTCGTGGAGACACACGGCGGTGAGCCCGACGCGACGGGCGATGACCGCCGTCTCGCCCGATTCCGCGGCGAGCGTCCGCAGGACCGGATCGGCGCGGCGGATGAGTTCCT
>JAXDKY010000366.1:0-5372 GCA_034666885.1 Chloroflexota bacterium | reverse complement strand
GCGGGCTGCGCCGAGGCGCCGTCGATGAACGAGGCGGACCTCGTAGTCATCAATACGTGCGCGATCCGCGAAGGCGCCGAGCAGAAGGTCATCGGGCGGCAAGGGCACCTCGCGAGGCTCAAGGCGGCCAAACCCGGCCTGCGGGTCGTGCTGACCGGCTGCTCCGTCCGTGAGCCGGATCGGAGCGGGCTCCGACGTCGCTACCCGGCGGTCGACCTGTTCTTGCGGCCGGACGAAGAGCCTGAGCTCGTGGATCGACTCGGGCTGGCGTCGGCGCAGGGCGCGATCGGGTCGGTTGGCGCCGCCGGAGGGTTAGGGATCGGCGGGGTCGGTGCCACCACCACCGTCGGGCGCACGGTGGTTGGCGTCGCCGACGGCCTGTCATCGACCCGTGCCCGCGCCATCGGGGAGGGGAGTGTCGCGCGCGGCTCCTCGATCAGTGCCTGGCTGCCGATCATCTACGGTTGCGACAAGACCTGCACCTACTGCATCGTGCCCTTCAGCCGCGGTCCTGAGCGCAGCCGCCCCTTCGACGACATCCTCGATGAGGCCCGAGCCCTCGCCGCCGCGGGGTACCGCGAGGTCACGCTGCTCGGCCAGAACGTCAACTCGTACGGCCACGACCTGGCGCCGGAGGCCCGTTTCGCGCACGTCGATGCGGAGCGCTGGGCCGGTCGCCGCCTCGACCTGCACGGGCGGCCGGATCTCGCCGAGCTCATCCGGGCCATCGACAGCCTTCGGACAGCCGATGGACGTCCGGCGATCCCGCGCCTGCGCTTCGTGACCTCGCACCCCTGGGACCTGTCGGATCGACTCATCGCGGCCCTGGCCGACTGCCCGAGCGTCTGTGAGCACCTCCACCTGCCGGTCCAGTCGGGCGACGACGGCGTGCTCCGCCGGATGGGCCGCCAGTACACGATCGAGCACTACGAGGAGCGCCTCGCACGGATCCGCGAGGCGGTTCCCGGCATCACGATCTCGACCGACATCATCGTGGGCTTCTGCGGAGAGACCGAGGAGCAGTTCCAGCGGACGCTGGCCCTGCTCGAGGCGGTCCGCTACGACCAGGTCTTCGCCGCGGCCTACTCGCCCCGGCCCGGCACCCCCGCGACCCATCTCGCCGACGACGTCCCGCCCGAGGTCAAGCGCCGCCGCCTCAACGAGCTGCTCGCGCTCCAGGAGGGAATCGGGCTGGAGCGCAACCAGGCGTTGCTCGGCCGAGAGGTGGGCGTGCTCGTGGATGCGGTGACGAAGCCGCGGGGTCATGCTCACGAGGACGGCGCCGCTGGCGAAGGCCGAGGGCCGGACGACGCCCCGGGCGATGCGCACAAGACGGGCCACCGCGACGATGCCACACCCCTCACCCTGTCCGGCCGCACGCGCGGCAACAAGCTCGTGCACCTAGCCGGAGGCGCCGAGCTCCTCGGTCGGGAGGTCGCCGTGCACGTCGACCATGCGGGCCCATACGCGCTGCGCGGGCAGGTGGTACCGCTTCGCAACGAGGCGACGCGTTGACAGCCGGAAGAGGCCGCCATTACCGTGGCCATCTCCGGTGCGCGTCTCTGCGCAGATGATGCCGTCGGATGAGGGATCGTGTTGAACGGCGACTGATCGGTCGCGTGATCGAGGAGGAGAGCAGCATGGATTTCAAGCGCCTTGATCGGGTCCGCCGATCAGCCACCCCGCTGGAGCTCGATGTCGTCGAGGCCTACGCCAGCGGTCGGATCACGCGACGACAATTCATCCAGCGAGCCTCGGTGATCGGCCTGTCGCTGCCGGCCATCGGCGCAGTCATCGCCGCCTGCGGTCCCGGCACGCCAAGCGTCGCCCCGAGCGCGGCCGGTACGCCGGCCGCCGGAGGCAGCGCGAGCGCAGCGCCCAGCGCGGGTGCCACCGGTGGGACGATCCGCTGCGCGATCCAGAAGCCCGTCTCGGTCGATCCGATCGCGATGCAGGACCTCGGCGGCTACGGGATCGTCGCCCAGTCGTTCGAGTTCCTGTGCACCCAGCAGACCGTCGGGGATCCGGGCGGTCTCGCTCCGGGCCTCGCCGAAAAGTGGACCCCCAACGACGACGGCACGGTCTGGACCTTCAATCTCCGCAAGGGCGTCAAGTGGCAGAACGGGGCGGCCTTCACAGCTACCGACGTCGTCGCGACGATGGAGCGCCTCGTGGCCGCCGGCAACTCCGGCCTCAAGGGCGTCCTCGAAGCGGGTGGCGCGGTCGCGACCGACGACAACACCGTCACGTTCACGCTCGCTGGGGGCAACGGCAACTTCCCGTACCTCGTCTCGATCTACAACGCGCAGACGGTCATCACGCCGGCCGACTACGTCGCCGGGACGACCGCCGACGCACGGCCGGACGGCACGGGAGCGTGGAAGCTCGTCAACTACAACCAGCAGACGGGCGCGACCTTCGAGCGCAACCCTGACTGGTGGGGTGGCCAGACGTCGCTCGACGGCACGGAATTCCTCTTCTTCGACTCGACCGGACCGATGATCACCGCCTACCAGGGCGACCAGGTCGACGCCATCGTCCAGTTCGACGTCCTCACCGGCGCGGCGCTGCTCGATGACACGAGCTTCACGCTCATCGCCCAGCCGGCGGCACTCCACCGCCAGATCTGGATGCGCTGCGACACGGGCCAGTTCGCCAAGAAGGAAGTCCGCCAGGCGCTGGCGTACACCTTCGACCGCCAGGCCCTCATCGACCAGCTGTTCAAGGGCCGGGCGGAGCTCGGCAACGACCACGTCATCTGGCAGGGCTACCCGTACTTCGACTCGTCCGTCGCACAGCGGACCGTGGACGTCGAAAAGGCGAAGTCGCTGTTGTCGACGGCCGGCGTCAGCAACCTGACCGCGACCCTCCATGCCGGTCAGCTCCAGGAGATCCCGGACCTCGCCACGCTCCTCAAGAGCCAGGCCGAGAAGGCAGGCATCACCCTCAACGTCGAAGTCGAAAGCCTCGACACTTTCTACGGCGCCCAGTGGTGCCCGGCCGACCCGGCCGATCCGCCGTGCTCCGGCGCGGCCGAGCTCGGCATCGTCGACTACGGCCACCGCGCCACCCCCGACGTGTACCTCAATGCCGCGCTCAAGACGAACGGCATCTGGAACTCGTCGCAGTACTCGTCCAAGGAATTCGACGCGGCGTTCACGGAGTTCCAGAAGGCTGTCGCCGTCGACGCCCAGAAGGCGGCGTGCACGAAGATCGAGACCATCCTCAACGAGGACGTGCCGGTCGGCCTGCCGTACTTCTACAACTATCTCGCGGGCAACTCGAACAAGTTCACCGGTGTGTTCTCGAGCGCCCTGGGGCAGATGAGCTTCTCGGCGACCTCCAAGGTCGGTTGACATCGCACGTGGGGGCGTCGGCCTGAGCCATCGCCCCCACGAAAACCTCCCGTGAGCTGACGGCGCGAGGAGCCGATGGCACGTTTCATCGCGCGTAGGCTGCTTCTGTCGCTCCTCACGCTGTGGCTGCTCGCCTCGATCGTCTTCATCATCGTCAACGTCCTGCCCAACGACGTCGGTCGGACGATCCTCGGGCCGTTCGCTCCCCAGGAGAGCGTCGACGCGTTCAACGAGAAGCTGGGCACGAACCGGCCGATCCTCGTGCGCTACGTCGACTCGATCGTCGGCGTATTCACGCTCGATTTCGGCGACTCGTTCGTCAACGGCAAGCCGGTGCTCCCGCAGCTCGCCGATGCGATCGGCCGCTCGGCCAAGCTTGCCGGGCTTGCCCTCCTGATCACGATCCCAGTGGCCATCGCCGCCGGCCTGTTCGCGGCCAGACGGCGTGACCGGCCAGCCGATCGCGCGATCGTGCTGTTAGGGGTGACCTCCTCGTCGATCCCGGAGTTCGTGACGGGCACGATCCTGGTCGTGGTCGTGGGGGTCCAGCTGAAATTGCTGCCGGTCCTCGCGAACGCACCGCGCGATGCGGACGCGATCACGCAGGTCCGGTACCTGCTCATGCCCGCGCTGGCGATGGCCATCGTCTACTTCGGGTACATCGCCCGGATGACCCGAGCCGGGACGATCGAGGTCCTCCAGTCGGACTACACCCGGACGGCGACGATGAAGGGCCTCACGACCGGCCAGACACTCCGGCGGCACGTGCTGCGCAACGCGCTGATCCCCACGGTCGCGGTGATCGCGGTCCAGATCGGCTACCTGTTCGGCGGGATCATCGCGGTCGAGCGGATCTTCGCCTACCCGGGGATGGGCCAGACCATGCTCTTCTCGGCCCAGCGCAAGGACATCCCGATGCTCACGGCCGGCGTGATCATCGTCGGCATCGTGTACATGGTGGCCACGCTGATCGCGGACCTGATCATCGCCTGGATGAACCCCCGGATCCGCCTGGACGCGGAACGCTGATGGACATCCCGGTCCCGTCCGCCCCGATCGCGCCGGCGACACCTGCGCCCGGTGCCGCCGGGCCCATCTCGGAGCGGTCCCAGGCTCGCCGCGAGACGCTCCGGGTCCTGTTTCGCCGCCCGGCCTTCATCATCGGCTGCGTGGTCGTGCTGGGTTGGGTCCTGACGGCCATCCTCGGCGAACGAATCACGCCGTACGACCCCTTCAACGACTTCGCGCTGGGCCACCAGCCGCCCTCGTCGGCGCACCTGTTCGGCACCGACCGGCTCGGCCGCGACATCCTCTCGCGGGTCATGGTCGGCTCGCGGGACGTGCTGATCGTGGCGCCGCTGGCCGCGCTGCTCGGGGTGGGGGCGGGCACGTTCCTGGGCCTGGTCATGGGCTTCTACCGGGGCATCGTCGACGACGTGCTCAGCCGGCTGGTCGAGGCGTTCCTGGCCCTGCCGGTCATCCTCGTGGCCCTCCTCACGCTGGTCGTCCTCGGGTCGTCGCCGGCGGTCGTCGTGGCGGTCGTGGGCATCCTGTTCACGCCGATCGTGGCCCGGACCGTGCGCTCGGCCGTGCTGTCGGAGCGCCAGCTCGATTACGTGACCGCGGCCCGCCTCCGCGGCGAGTCGGGCCTGTTCATCCTGTCGCAGGAGATCTTCCCGAACGTCCTCGGTCCCACTGTGGTCGAGCTGACCGTCCGCTTCGGCTACGCGATCTTCACGGTCGCCACGCTGTCGTTCCTCGGCGTCGGCATCCAACCACCGTCGCCCGACTGGGGCCTCGCGGTCAGCGAGGAGTACACGAACATGATCTCGGGCATCTGGTGGCCGACCCTGTTCCCGGCACTCGCCATCGCGAGTACCGTCGTCGCGGTGAACCTCATCGCGGACTCCCTCCAGTCGGTGCTGACCGAATGACCATCGAGACCGCCCTTCCGCCTCCGCCGCCGACCCCCGCGACCAACGCCGCCCTGCGGGTCGAGAACCTGTCGCTGGCCTA
>JAXDKY010000365.1:0-4035 GCA_034666885.1 Chloroflexota bacterium | reverse complement strand
ACTTCGACTCCTTCGCCATCCGATCGAGCTTCTGCTCGAGCCAGCTCGAGTAGTTGCCGCTGAACGGGATCCCGCGGCCGCGATCGAGCTCGAGGATCCACTTCGCGACGTTGTCGAGGAAGTAGCGGTCGTGCGTGACCGCGACGACGGTGCCGGCGTACTCGTCGAGGAAGCGCTCGAGCCATTCGACCGACTCGGCGTCGAGGTGGTTGGTCGGCTCATCGAGCAGCAGCAGGTCGGGGTGCTGGAGGAGGAGCCGGGCGAGCGCCACGCGACGCTTCTCGCCTCCGCTGAGCGTGGTGACGTCGGCGTCGTCGGGCGGGCAGCGCAGCGCGTCCATGGCGATGTCGACGTTGCGCTCGAGGTTCCAGGCGTCGGCCGCGTTGATCTTGTCCTCGAGGGCGGATTGTTCGGCGCCGATGGCGTCGTAGTCGGCGTCGGGGTCGGACCACTTGGCCATGACCGCGTTATAGGCGTCGATCAGGTCCTGGACCGGGCGCACGCCGTCGAGAACGTTGCCCTTGACGTCCTTGTTCGGGTCGAGCTGCGGCTCCTGGGCGAGGTAGCCGACCGTGAATCCCGGCGTGAGGCGAGCCTCGCCGCTGAAGCCGTCATCGAGGCCGGCCATGATCCGCAACAAGCTCGACTTACCGGCGCCGTTGGAGCCGATGACCCCGATCTTGGCGCCCGGATAGAACGAGATCGAGATGTCCTCGAGCACGGTCCGATCGGGCGGATAGTGGCGGGCGAGTTTGTACGCGGTGTAGATGAATTCGGCAGGCATGGTCGGTAAGGGTAGCCGGGGGATGGGAAACAGGGAGGACCGGCGCTTGCAGCAACCCAGCATGCTGGTATGCTGGGTGCGTGAAGGTGACGATCGATCTTTCGGCTGATCTGTACCGGGCGGTCAAAGTCGAGGCCGCGCGCACGGATCGAAGCGTGCGCGAGATCGTCGACGAGGCCCTCGAAGCCTGGTTGGCGTCAGCCGAAGCCGATGAGGATCGGGCCTCGGCCGAGGCCGCCCTCGTCGAATACCGGCGCGATGGCGGGGAGGCGGCCGAGTCGTTTTTCGGATCGCTCGCCGCCGAGACCAAGGCGACCTACGGCTCGGACGAGGGGTGAGCGGAGTCGACTACCGAGTCGAGATTTCGCCCGCCGCCCAGCGCCAGCTTCGGCGTCTCCCGCCTGGCGATGCCGCCCGTCTTCGCGGGCCGATCCTCGCGCTCGCGATCGAGCCGCATCCACCGGGGGTCGCAAAACTCGCCGAGACGAACTTCTGGCGCCTCCGAGTGGGCGACCTCAGGATCGTGCACCTCGTCGAGGAGGCCTCCGGGCTGGTCGTTGTCCTCAAGGTCGCACGCCGCTCGGAGAGTACGTACCGACGCTTGGGAAGCTGAATGTTTGGTGACCCGGAGCACCGCCCGCACACGAGCTGTTATGAACTTGTGACTTGGCAGGCCACGGTGCCTCGGGGGATGCTTCCGCCCGCGACGTGGGGGGCGGGGGCGCGAAGGGGCGCCTCGGCAGGCGTCGCCTAGAGGGTCGATAGAGCATGGACGTCGTAACGCTGCTCATCGCCGCCGCCTTCTACGTGCTGTTCGCGGTGTCCATCCGCCGGTACCTGCAGCACCGCGGCGCGCTGGAACTTGCCGTGGTCCTGGTCTTCAGCAGCACCGCGGCGCTGTTCGCCGTGAGCATGATCAATGCCCTATTCCCGGCGGTCGCCCCGTACTCCGGGCCGATCGCCGTGACGCTGCTCGTCGCCCAGCCGGCGCTCATGGTCGGGCTGGTCGGGCTCATCGTGCGACTGCCTCGGTGGGCCGGCCCGGCCGCCGCCGCCGGCTTCGTGCTGTCCGTGGCTGCGTACTACCTCACGAACCGCAGCGTGCCGGGGGTCCTGTTGCTGGTGGGCTATTTCGCGCTGACCGAGATCGCCGCGGCTTTCCTGCTCATCGGCGAGGGCCGTCGGCGGCAGGGCTTCCCGCGCGCCCGGCTCACGATCGCCGGCACGGCGTCGGTCCTGTTCGGTCTGTCGATCTTCATCTCCGGCCTCGCGGCCGCGGCGCGTGGAGGAGGAGGCGCAGGTTCCGACCCCGCTATCCAAGCGTTGTCGCGTAGCCTTGCGCTCATCGCCGGTCTCGGCTACCTGGCTGCCTTCGCGCCACCGCGCTGGCTGCGCGACATCGGCCACCGGGCGCTCGCCTTCGACCTGATGCGCTCCATCGCGTCCTCCCCGACCGGCACCGAGCAACGCGTCTTGTGGGGGGCACTCGCTTCCGCCGCGGCCGACATCCTCGGCACGAAACGGATCCGGATCACGGCAGGGGACGAGGTGCTGGCCCGGGACATGGAGCTGGTCTCGACCGATCCTCGAGCCGACGAGGGTCGGTCGACCGTGCTCGAGGTGCCGATCGTCCTCGACGATCGCGGCGTCGCCACCCTGGCGGCCGACCTCGACGGTCGTCCACTCTTCCTCGAGGACGACGTCGCGCTCATCGAGCTGCTCGGCTCGCTGACGGCCCGGGCGGTCGAGCGCGAGCGAGCCGTCGCGACCCTCACCCAGGCGGCCCAGGCAGTCAACGAGGCCGAGGCCGTCCGCGCGAGCGAGGCCCGCTTCCGGGCTCTCCTCGAGGCCGACCCGAACGCGATCATGAGCGTCGATGCGGCGGGGTTGATCCGATGGGGCACCAAGACCGCCTCCGATATGTTCAGGGTCACCGACATCGAGCTCGTCGGCCGCCGCCTGGACGAGATCGTCGCGCCAGTGACGAGCGCACGAAGCTCGACCGGCTCGATCGCGGAGGTCCTGCGCTACGAGGCCACGGGCCGGCGCAGGGACGGCGAGATCTTCCCGGCCGAAGTCGCGCGGACGCCGTTCACCTTCGACGGCCAGGCGTCGCACATGGTCGTGGTCACGGACGTGACCTGGCGCAAGGAAGCGGACGCCATGCGCGACCGGTTCATCGACGTGCTGTCGCACGAGCTGCGCACCCCGGTGACGTCGATCTTTGGGGGGACCCAGGTGCTGCTGAGCAAGGGCTCGACGCTGGACGAGGCGACGCGGAACGAGCTGCTGGCCGATGTCGGCGGCGAGGCCGAGCGACTCCAGCGGATGATCGAGAACCTGCTGATCCTCGCGCGGGTGGAGCGCGGCGCGGACGTGCTCGAGGTCAGCCCCGTACTGCTCCATCGGCTCCTGCCCGAGGTCATCCAGCGGGAGCGGACGATGTGGCCGACCGTCACAATCGAGACCGAGATCCCGGTCTCCGTGCCGCTCGTTTCGGGGGACGAGCCATCAATCTCGCTCGTTATGCGGAATCTCGTCTCGAACGCCGCGAAGTACGCCGGCGCGGAGGCCACGGTCCGCGTCTCGGTCGTGGCGGACGACTCGGACGTGGTGACGATCCGGGTCGAGGACGACGGGCCGGGCATCTCGGCCGCCGAAGCCGAAAAGCTGTTCGACCTCTACTTCCGCTCGGAGGCCTCGGCGCCGGCGCCGGGCTCCGGGATCGGGCTGTTCGTCTGCCGCCAGCTGGTGGCGGCCATGGGCGGGCGGATCTGGGCCAAAGTCAGTGAGGCCGGGGGCGCCGAGTTCGGTTTCAGCTTGCCGCTCTGGATCGAGGAACCCCAGGCCGAGGCGTCCGGGGTCCCCAGCACGACCGGGTGGGGCTCGGGCGAGCGCATCGATATCCGGCCGCAGACGGCCTGACCTGGGCCCGGGCGCTTAGGTCGCGGGCTCGTATTCGACCAGGACGCTCCCCGATGACATCGGTCGCGCCGACTTCAGTCGCAGGTGCAGCGGTTCGGTCAGCGCCCCGAACATCGGCTTGCCCTTGCCCAGCGCGGTCGGCGCGATCAGGAATCGGTAGTCGTCGATCAGCCCGGCCTCGCTAAGGGTCGCGAACAGCTCCGCCCCGGCACCGAGCATGATCGGTGGCCCGTCGCCGGCCTTCATGGCTCGCACGGCCTCCACGACATCGCCTTCGAGGAGCGTGGCGTTCGACCGCAGGTCGGGCGTGCCGCGCGAGACGACGT
>JAXDKY010000364.1:0-10120 GCA_034666885.1 Chloroflexota bacterium | reverse complement strand
CGCGGCCGACGAGCGGCGCCTCCTGGAGGGCGCCGATGTCAACGTCGCGGAGGCCGACGACCCGGTAGGCCGCGACCCGCTCGGACTTGCCCTTCAGCTCGAGCGACTCGACCGCTTCGACCTCGACATGCCGCCGGACGAGGTCGAAGGTGGTCTCGCCGATGAAGATCTCGTTCTCGGGCGCCGCCTGCTCGAGCCGCGCGGCGACATTGACGGTGTCGCCCGTCGCCAGTTGCTGGTTGGCGCTGGGGTCCACGTTCGCCACGACCTCGCCCGTGTTGACCCCGGTCCGGTTCGCGAGCTCGACCCCGTACGAGCGCAGGAACTCGACGTTGAGCTGGCTCAGCTCCTGCTGCATCCCGTAGGCCGCCCGGACGGCGCGCAGCGCATCGTCCTCGTGCGCCCTGGGGATCCCGAACACGGCCATGATCGCGTCGCCGATGTACTTCTCGACCGTGCCGCCATGGCGCTCGATCTGGGCGGCCATGACCGCGAAGTAGCGCTTCTTGATCTCGCTCATCGCCTCCTGGTCGATCCGCTCGGTGAGCGCGGTCGAGCCCTTGAGGTCGACGAAGATGAAGGTGGCCGGCTTGCGCACCTCTTGCGGCGGTAGCACCGCGGCGAGCGGGGTGCCGCAGAACCCGCAGAGCCGGAACCGGGCGGGGTTCTCCTCGCCACAGTTGGGACAGACGACGACCTCCATGCCCGCGGAGTCTAGCGACCCCGCGTGGCATCTCCGCCGCGCGTACGATGGAGCCATGGTCGCGCGTCCCGGAGATACCTCCCTCGCGCACGACGCCCTGCGTGAGTGCGGCCTGTTTGCGGGTCTCGATGCGGCCACCCTCGAGATGGTCGCCGGCGCCCTGCGGCCACGTCGATTTCGGCGCGGCGAGACGATCTTCCATGTCGACGACCCGGGCGACGCCTTGTTCATCGTCGCCTCCGGCCGCGTGAAGATCACGATCCCACCAGGCGACGACTCCGAGCCCGCGATCCTCACCACCGTGGCTCCAGGTGGGTTCTTCGGGGAGCTGGCCCTGCTCGATGGGGCGGCGCGGTCAGCCACGGCGGTCGCGATCGGGGCAGTCGAGACCCAGGTCCTTCGGCGAGACGCCTTCGATCAGCTCGTGGACCGGCAGCCGGCGCTGCGGCGCGCGCTCTTCGCGGCTCTCGCGACCGAGATCCGCCGCCTGACGGACCAATTCGGGGACCTGCATTTCCTGGACCTGCCGGGGCGGCTGGCGCGACACCTGCTGCGCTCGCTGCCCGCGGCCGACGACCTGCTCGCCGGGGTGCGGCCGCCCGGCGGAGGCGAAGAGCGCCTACCGTGGCCATACACGCAGGGCGAGCTGGCCGGGATGATCGGTGGCTCGCGGCAGTCCGTGAACCGACTGCTCGCCGATTTCGTCGGCCAGGGCCTGCTGCGCTTCGACGGCGACGATCTCGTGATCCCGGACCCGGCACGGCTGGCCGCAGCAGCGCGCCGGTGACCGACCCTCAGGCGGACGCCGCGGCCCTGGCGACCCTCGTCGCCGTCGCACGACGCCTGGACGCAGCGGCGCGGATCGTCCCCGCCGCCGACGATGCGCTGCTGTCCGCCGTCGTTGCGACCGCGACGGTCGTGCTCGACGCGCAGGCGGCCTCGATCGCGGTCCACGACCCGATCGGCGACCGCCTGGTGTTCGTCGCCAGCGCGGGCCCGTCGAGTGGCGACGTCGTGGGCCTGGACATCGATGCCGCCGCCGGGATCGCCGGTTATGCGTTCACGACCGGCCAGCAACTCGCCGTCGCCGACGTCGCCGCGGACCCGCGTTTCGATCGATCCGTGGCCGACGCCACCGGCTATGTGCCGGGCTCCATCCTCGCGACACCGCTGGTTGACGCGGAGGGCACGGTCGGGGTGCTCGAGATCCTCGATCGTCGCGGCGGTACGTTCACCCTGCGCGACCTCGAGGTGGCAGGCGCGCTTGCGCGCGAGGCGACGATCGTCCTGCGCACGCGACGTCACGCCGGCGATGCGGCCGCGCTCCTGCGTGGCGCGCTGGTGGCGCTCGCCGCCGGCGATCGAGGCGAGACTGGTCCCTCGGGCCTCGACGAAGCGGCCATCGACGCCCTGGTCAGCGATGCGACGTCGGGCCTGTCGACCGATCCCGACGACCCCACGTGGCGGTTGGCCGACCAGATCGCCAGGATGCGCGAGGTCGATCCCGACTCGGTGGGACTCGTCGCCGACTGGCTCGACGTCCTGCTCCGACGGCGCGGGGCCGACAGCCGCCGGCCGGGATCCTGAGATGGACGCGGCGGTTCCAGCCTGGAGCGAGGCCTTCGCCTCCGGGTCGGCTGGCCGACTGGTGCGGGACGGGCCGCTCGGCAGGCTCTCCCGGGACGAGGTCTTCGGCGACGCGGATGGAGCGGGCGTGGTCGTGGCCGTGATCGATTCGGGCGTGGACGCGGATCATCCGGCGGTGCTCGGTCATGTCGCAAGACGGTTACGCGTGGACGTCGACGGCGATGCCGTGAGGGTCGTCGACGACGAGAGCGCGGGCGATCTCGTCGGGCACGGGACGGCCTGCGCCGGGATCATCGCCGGCATCGCCCCCGCCGCCCGACTCGTGTCCATTCGCGTGCTCGGTGCCGACAATCGCGGCAAGGGCCGGGCCGTCGCCGCCGCCGTCGACTGGGCCATCGAGGAGGGGATCGAGGTCGTGAACCTCAGCCTCTCTTCGCGCAGCGAGGCGATGTTCGGCGTGTTCCACGACCTGGCCGATCGGGCGTACTTCGCGAATGTCCTGCTCGTGTGTGCGGCCAACAATGTCCCCGGCCCGTCGTACCCATCCCTGTTCGCCGCCGTGCTGTCGGTCGCCGCGCATGACATCGCGGATCCGGACGTGTGGTTCTACAACCCGTCACCACCCGTCGAATTCGGTGCCTTCGGGGTCGACGTCGACGTGCCCTGGCGCGATGGCGGGCGGATCCGGGCGACAGGCAACTCGTTCGCGGCACCGCACCTCGCCGGTCAAGCGGCGCGATTGCGTTCGCGCCACCCGGCGGCCACGCCGTTCGAGGTCAAGGCGCTCCTCGCGGCGACGGCGAACCCGACCCCCTGAATCGAAACGACCACCGCGGGGACCCGGGTGGTCGCTCGACAGCGCTGCGGCGGCGATCAGTTGGAGCGATGGCCCTCGACATCATCGCCATCGTCCGTCGACGGCCTGACTTCGCCACCATGACCACCCGGGCTGCGCTGGCCGAGGCTCGGCGGAGCGGTCAGTGGCAGCCCATGTCCCTCGACATCGTCCTCGGAGGAGCCGATCGTGCCCGTTCGATCCTCCGGCTCCATGAGCTGGTCCTTGGGAAGCTTCATCGATCGTCGCGCCATCTCTGCCCCTCTCCTGCATCGCTTCGGACGTCCGTTGTCCGGACTGTACCCCGCAGCCGTTGCCGCGCCCAACCGATTGCCTGACCCGGCAGCTGTCGCCTGCCGCACAGCTACGAGGCCTCCACGCTTGGCCGTGGCGTGCGCAGGTCGCGCAGGTCCTCCTGGTCGATACCGGCCAGCCGCGGCAGGTCGGTCGTCTCGGTGCGGTACAGCCGCGAGGTCAGCGTCGACAACACGAGCCTCTGGACCTCCGGCACCGTCATCGTCGCTCGCAGCGCTTCCGCGGGAACCTCCATCACCGTCAGCTCGGTATCGGCTACGACGTCGGCAGTGCGCGGACTCCCGGTCAGGGCCGCGATCTCCCCGAAGAAGTCGCCGGCCCCCATCGTGGCAAGCCCGCGATAGCCACCCTCCTCCGGGACTCCGGCCGTCGCCTGGCCCCCGAGGATGAAGTACACCGCATCCGCCACATCGCCGTGCTGGACCACGCGGCTGCCAGCCGGCACCTCGCGGACCGTCGCGTCGCGCAGGAACGCTGAGCGCTGGTCCTGGGTCAAGCGCGAGAAGGCCGGCAAGCGGGCGGCCATCCGGCCGAAGTCAGGCACGGTCGCGGGACGGAACGGGGCTCCGGCGAGCACCGGAGCCGCCTCGGATTCCCGCAGCCGGGCACTGGCCGCTCGGATCGCCGCCAACCCCAGACCGGGTGCCACGAGCGCGAACGCGGCGGACACGAACAGCAGGGTCGAAGCCAAGACGATCAGCAGTCGGATGTCGATCACGTCGGCGAGGCCAGCGCCGGCCATGCCGATCAGGAAGATGATGTCGCGCATGACGTAGAAGGCCGAGAACACGCGCCCGCGCATCTCGCGTGGCGTGTTTCGCTGGAGGAGCACCGAACGCGCCACCGACGCGGGCGAATTGAAGAACCCGGTGATCATCACGAGGCCGATCGCCAGTGGGATCGATGTCGAGAGGCCATAGAAGATACCGGCCAGGCCCATGCCGACCAGGCCGACCACGATCCAGATCGGCTCGGGCAGGCGGCTGGAGAAGCGCGCCATGAAGAACGACCCGACGACGAAGCCGACCGAGGTCAGTCCTTCCTGCAGGCCGTACTCGAACTCCGTCGCGCCGAGCTCCCGGATCGAGAACGGCAGCAACAGCACGTTCCACAGCCCGAACGAGAAGAACATGAAGGCGCCGACCAGGAACAGTGAGCTCAATACCGGTGTCCCGAACAGCGTCGCCATGCCGGATCGCAGGTTGGCGACGATCACCGCGACGCTGGCATCGTCCTCCGGTGGCGGCATGGGATAGCGATTCATCGATGAGATGAGCGCCGCACAGATCACGAAGGACGCGGCGTCGATGACGAACGCCCACGTCAGGTCGACGGTGCTCGCCAGCAGGCCGGCGCCGGCGAACCCGATCGCCGTCGAGCCGAACGAGGCGATCGACAGGAACGAGTTCGCGCCAGCCAGTTCTTCGTCGCTCGCCAGCTCGGGGATGATGCTGTCGTGGGCGGGGTCGAAGAACTGCTTCACGCCCGCGTTCAGGAACAGGAGGATGTACAGGCCGGGCAGCGCGATCGCCTGGATGCCGATGACGAACGCCAGCATCGAGACGATCACCGCCTGGATCAGGCAGGTCCCGATGAGGATCCGCTTGCGGTCGTGGCGATCGACGAAGACGCCGGCCAGCAGCCCGACGATGAGGCTCGGGATCGCCGTGACGATCAGGGTCAGGCCGACCGCCAGTGCCGACTCGGTGACTCGGTAGACGTAGATCGCGGCGGCGAGGTCGGTCAATGACGAGCCCGCGGTCGAGATGAGTTGGGCCAGCCAGAGCACGGAGAAGTCGCGGCGCCGAAACACGCCGAACATCGACGGGGCGGGCCCGCTTGCAGCGCTCATCGAACCTCCAGCGGCGCCGACGATGGCACCCGTCCCTCACAGGCTCCCCGGGGCCCGGCTGCGCGTCACCACGCCGGTCCGTGCGGAAGTCTAGCCGCGGCGTCGCGCGACCGTGACGCCCTCGCGCAGCAGCATCGCCTCCTTGCGCGACAGCTCGCGATCGCGATCGATCCAGCCGTCGCCGCCGTACCCACCCAACGTGCCGTCCGACGCGATCACCCGATGACACGGGATGACGAGCGAGATCGGGTTCCGCCCGAGCGCTCCACCGACCGCCCGCGCCGCCCGTGGGGCGCCGACCTGGCGGGCGATCGAGCCGTAACTCGCGGTCTCGCCCCAACCGATCGACCGGACCGCCCCGAGGACGACCTGGTCGAACTGCGGACGGTCCCCGAGGTCGATCGGGAGCGAGGCGGTATCCGCGGGTTCGCCCGCGACGACCGCCTCGAGCACGGGCCGCACGGCCGCAAGGAGGTCCGCCGCTGGCCCGTTGTCCACGACCTGGACCGGCCCGAGCCGCCGCCGCAGGTCGTCCAGGAGCGCCTCCTCGGTCGTCGCCCACCCGGCCGCGACCACACCTCGTTCCGTGGCGGCCACAAGATATGGGCCCCACGGCCCGGGGAGCGTGAGCACGGCGACCTCGACCGGCGGCATCTGGCCAGTGTGGCAAGGACCCCGTGTCCCCGCCACCCCGCCTGATATACTCCCCTGGAGTATGACGACCGAGCCGACCCGGAGCCCTGCGGCCGCCGAGATCCAGCTGCCCATCGAAGGGATGACGTGCGCGTCGTGCGTGAACCGCATCGAGCGGTTCCTGCGCAAGACTGACGGCGTCGAGGATGCGACGGTCAACCTCGCCACGGAGATGGCGACGATCCGCTACCTGCCGGACGTGGCCGCTCGAAACGATCTGGTGAGCGCGGTCGAGGCGGCCGGGTACGACGTCCGCGCCACCCCACCCACGGACCCGGCGGCGGCTCCCTTGTCGCTCGGCGAGGAGCTGTCGGCGGGCGACGCCGAGCGGGCGCGCGAGGAACGGTCGTTGCTGCGCCAGGCGGTCGCCTCCATCGCCGTGGCCGCCGCGATCATGGTCGCGATGTTCGTGCCCCAGACGCGCATCGCGATGGAGGCGATCAACTGGGCGGCGCTCGTGCCGGCGACGATCGTGCAGGCCTGGGCCGGGCGGCGGTTCTATCGCGCCGCATGGCGGGCCACTCGGCACGGCACGGCCAACATGGACACGCTGGTGGCGGTCGGGACGAGCGCGGCCTGGCTCTACAGCCTGTTCGTCACCCTCTTCCCGGAGGTCATCCACGAGGCCGGATTGCACCCGGAGACCTACTTCGACTCGTCCGCGATCATCATCGGCCTCGTCCTCCTCGGTCGTTGGCTCGAGCATCGTGCGAAGACCGGCACTACCGGTGCGATCCGTCGCCTGGTCGGGCTGCAGCCCGCGAGCGCTCGACGCGTGACCGGCGATCGCGAGGAGGACGTCCCGCTCGAATCGGTCGCGGTCGGCGACCTGCTACGGGTGCGGCCCGGCGAGAAGGTCCCGGTCGACGGCGTCGTCGTCGAGGGCGCCTCGGCGGTCGATGCGAGCATGCTGACCGGCGAACCGATCCCGATCGAGGTGACCGCGGGCGCCGAGGTCATCGGCGCGACGCTCAACACGACGGGCACGTTCGTGATGCGAGCGACGCGGGTCGGTCGCGACACGGCGCTCGCCCGCATCGTCGACCTCGTCCAACGCGCCCAGGGCCGCAAGGCGCCGATCCAGCGGCTGGCCGACCGGGTCGCCGAGGTCTTCGTGCCGATCGTCCTGGTCGTGGCGGCGGGCACATTCGTCGTCTGGTTGGCGTTCGGGCCCGAGCCCCGGCTGACGCTCGCCCTGACCGCGTTCATCGGCGTCGTCGTGATCGCCTGCCCGTGCGCGATGGGCCTCGCCACCCCGACGGCCATCATGGTCGGGACGGGACGCGGGGCAGAGGCCGGGATCCTGATCCGCGGCGGTGCGGCCCTCGAGATGGCCCACCGCGTCGACACGGTCGTCCTCGACAAGACGGGCACGCTGACCCTCGGCCGACCGACGGTCGCCGAGATCGTCGCCGTGCCAGGCATCGCGGTCCGCGAGGTGCTCGATCTCGCCGGGACCCTCGAGCGCGGGAGCGAGCATCCGCTCGGCGCGACCATCGTCGCCCGCGCGAACCGGGACGAGCTCGGGTTCGGGCGCGTCATCGACTTCGAAGCCGTCGTCGGTGGCGGCGTGACGGGGACCGTCCAGGGCGACGCCGGGCCGCGCGCCGTCGTCGTCGGCAATCGCCGGCTGCTGGGCGCGCGAGGCATCGACCTCGGTCCGCTCGCGGACGCCATCGAGGCCGCCGCGACCGCCGGCCGGACCATCGCCCTGGTCGCGGTCGATGGGCGGCTCGCCGGCCTCCTCGCCATCAACGACCCGGTCAAGGTCGAGTCCGCGGCCGCCATCCGCGAGCTCGCGGCCGCCGGCGTCGATGTCTGGCTCGTGACGGGCGACGCGCGCAGGACCGCCGAGGCTGTCGCCTCACAGGTCGGCATCCCGGCTCACCAGGTCGTCGCCGAGGCGCTGCCCGCCGACAAGATCCGCATCGTCGAGCGGCTCCAGGGCCGCGGCCGGATCGTGGCGATGGTCGGTGACGGGATCAACGATGCGCCCGCGCTGGCCCAGGCCGACCTCGGCATCGCGATCGGCTCCGGCGCGGACGTCGCGATCGAGGCGGCAGACGTCACGCTCATCGGCGGTGACCCGCGCGGGGTGCCGGCGGCCATCGGACTGTCGCGCGCCACGATGGCGGTCATCCGCCAGAACCTGATCTGGGCCTTCGCCTACAACGTCGTGCTCATCCCGGTCGCCATGGGCGCGCTCTATCCGGCCTTCGGGATCACGCTGTCGCCGGCGCTGGCCGCCGGCGCGATGGCCCTGTCCTCGGTGTCGGTCGTCGCGAACTCGCTCCGCCTGCGCGGCTACGACGCGCGGCCGGATGCGCGCCACCACGTCGGCCGGCGCGGCGCGCTTGGGCGGTTGCGGGAGGCGTGGTTCCTCGGCGCGATCGCGCTTGCCACGGTCGGTGTCGCGGGCGGCGTGATGGCAGCGGATCGGGTCATCGATGCGACCGCCGCCAGGGTCGCTGTGACGGCACGGGACGCGGCGTTCAACCCGGCCGACCTGCGTGTCCAGGCCGGTCGGACCGTCGTCCTCGAGTTCCGCAACGACGACCCGGTGTTCCACGACTGGTCGGTCGAGGGCGTGGCCAACGTCGACGCCAATGCTCGCCCTGGCCAGACCCAGCGCATCCGATTCCGGATCGACCAGCCGGGCACCTATCGGGTCACCTGCACCGTCGAGGGCCACGCCGAGGCCGGGATGGTCGGCACGCTCGTCGTCGAGGTCGCAGACTGACCCTCGACATGCCTGCCCGCACGCCCGACCCCACGCCCGCCCTGGCGCCTGCCCGCGGGCGGATCGCGACGCCCGAGGATCCTCGCGACCTCCGGGGCGACTTCGGCCACACCGTCGAGATCGATGTCCGCTTCGCCGACACCGACGCGATGGGCCACGTCAACAACGCGGTCTACCTGACGTACTGCGAGATGGCCCGCATCCGCTACTGGACCGACGTCACCGGCGAGCCGATCGCACCCGGCCACGAAGGGGCGGAGAGCCTGATCCTCGCCGAGGCGCGCATCACTTATCGGGCGCCGGTGTTCCACGGCGAGCGGGTCACGGTCGAGACGCGGGCGACGAGCGTGGGCCGTTCCAGCTTCATCCTGGAGCACCGCCTCACGGCCCGCCTACCTGACGAGGAGCCGCGACTCGTCGCGACGAGCGAATCGGTGATGGTCCGCTACGACTACGCGAGCGAGCGCCCGACGCCGCTGGGCCCGCGATTCATCGCCGCGATCGAAACCTTCGAGGGGGCTTCGCTCAGGCGTCCATGACGCGGCGGAGGATGGCGACCGCGTTCTGGCCACCGAAGCCGAAGCCGTCGACCTGGACCGTGTCCACTTTGGCCTTCCGCGCGGTCAGCGGCACATAGTCGAGGTCGCATTCGGGGTCCGGCGTGTGCAGGTTGGCGGTCGGCGGGATGATGCCGTCGCGGATCGCCCCGATGCCGGCGAGGGCGCTGGCGATCCCCGCCGCGCCGACGAGATGCCCGATCATCGACTTCGGGGAGCTGATCGCGACCTTGTAGGCGTGGTCGCCGAAGGCGGCCTTGATCGCGCGCGTCTCGGTCACGTCGTTGAGTGGCGTCGCCGTGCCGTGCGCCACGATGTAGTCGATCTCGTCCGGCGCGACGTCACTGTTGCGCAGGGCCTTGGTCATCGCCCTGGTCTGGCCGCGGCCCGTGGGTTCGGGGGCACTGATGTGGAAGGCGTCAGCCGTCAGCGCGCCGCCGAGGATCTCGGCGAGGGGTGTCGCGCCGCGCGCCTGGGCGTGGGCCAGCGACTCGACGACGACCACCCCGGCGCCCTCGCCCAGGACGAACCCGTCGCGCGTCAGGTCGAAGGGCCGCGACGCGGTCTCCGGGGAGTCGTTGCGCCTCGACAGCGCCGTCATGTTGGCGAGGGCGGCGACGCCCATCGGCCAGATGGGAGCCTCCGTCCCGCCGGTCACGACCACATCGCACTCGTCGTCGCGGATGAGCCGAAGCGCATCATGGAAGGCGATGACGGACGTCGCGCAGGCGGCGACCTGGGTGATGACCGGCCCGGTCAGGCCGTACTCCATCGAGATCATGCAGGCACCCATCGAGCCCGACAGCGCCGGGACCGCGAAGGGCGAGACGAACCTCGG